>JANNLW010000387.1:0-1605 GCA_031397145.1 Sphingomonadales bacterium
GGAATTTCGGTGCTGATCGACTGGGTGCCGGCGCATTTCCCAACTGATGAACATGGTCTCGCTCTATTTGATGGCACGGCGCTTTACGAACATGAAGACCCCCGCCTCGGCTTTCATCCCGACTGGAACACGGCAATATACAATTTCGGGCGTCACGAGGTTGCGAGCTTCCTCGTCAACAACGCTCTGTTCTGGGCCGAGCATTATCATGTCGACGGCCTTCGCGTCGACGCAGTCGCATCGATGCTCTATCGCGATTACAGCCGCAAGGCCGGTGAATGGATTCCCAACGAACAAGGCGGGCGGGAGAATTGGGAGGCGGTTGCCTTCCTGCGCGCGATGAACAAGTCGCTTTATGCCAGCCACGCCGGAATCGTGACGATTGCGGAAGAATCCACCTCCTGGCCCGGTGTGTCGCATCCGGCCCATGAGAACGGCCTTGGTTTCGGGTTCAAGTGGAATATGGGCTTCATGCACGACACGCTGCAATATATGGCTCGCGATCCAATCCACCGCCGCCACCATCACGACGAGATCACCTTTGGGCTGGTCTATGCCTTCAGCGAGAATTTCGTCCTGCCGCTGAGCCATGACGAAGTGGTTCACGGCAAGGGTTCGCTGCTCGGCAAGATGAGCGGCGATGACTGGCAGAAATTCGCCAATCTGCGCGCCTATTTTGGGCTGATGTGGGGCTATCCTGGCAAGAAGCTATTGTTCATGGGACAGGAATTCGCCCAGCGCCGCGAATGGAGCGAAGAACGCGCGCTCGACTGGGACTTGCTCGATGCCCCGGCTCACGCTGGCGTTCAACGCCTTGTTCGCGATCTCAATCGCCTCCACCGCGAAAAGCCCGCGCTCCACGCTCGCGATTGCGAGGCGGAAGGATTCGAATGGCTGGTGGCCGACGATGCCGCAGCTTCGGTTTTTGCATGGCTGCGCACGGCCCCTGGGGCGCCACCAATCGCGGTGATCAGCAACATGACTCCCACGTTGCACGGTCACTATCGCCTTCCCTTGCCGCATGACGGCAAGTGGCGCGAAGTGCTCAACTCGGACGCCGAAATCTATGGCGGCAGTGGTCAAGGCAACCTTGGCGTGATCGAGGTGCAACATGGCGCGGCAAAGATCGTGCTGCCGCCGCTAGCGACGTTGATGTTCGAATTCGAAGGACGAACGCCAAAAGGCGAAAAAAGAGGAGAGGAAAGTTATGTCTGAGAGACGACAATCGCCCCTAGCACGGGAAACGATGGCCTATGTACTGGCGGGCGGCCGCGGCAGCCGCTTGATGGAACTGACCAATCGCCGCGCCAAACCTGCGGTCTATTTCGGTGGTATGTCGCGGATCATAGACTTCGCGCTGTCCAACGCGATCAATTCCGGCATTCGGCGGATCGGCGTGGCAACACAGTACAAGGCGCACTCGCTGATCCGTCACATGAACCGCGCCTGGAACTTCATGCGCCCGGAGCGCAACGAAAGCTTCGATATCTTGCCCGCCTCGCAGCGGATAGATGAACAGCACTGGTACGAAGGTACTGCCGATGCCGTTTATCAGAATATCGATATAATCCAGTCCTATGCGCCCAAATATATGGTCATCCTTGC
>JANNLW010000406.1:0-2053 GCA_031397145.1 Sphingomonadales bacterium
GCCGGTCGATCCGGCACGCCTGAAATTGATGATCGATGCGCAAGCGCATCGGGGACCAGACGGGGAGGGTGTGTGGACGGCCCCTGGCGTCGGACTGGGCCATCGCCGCTTGTCGATTATCGATGTTACAGGCAGCCCGCAGCCAATGGCCACCGAGGATGGATTGCAGACCATCACGTACAACGGCGAGATCTACAATTATCAGGAAATCAGGGCAGAGCTTCAAAAGCTGGGTCATCATTTCCGGACGGCGGGGGATACCGAAGTCATTCTCAATGGCTATCGACAATGGGGATCTGGCGTGCTGCCGCGCCTTAATGGCATGTTTGCGTTCGCAATATTCGATGCGCGTGAACAAAGCCTGTTGCTCGCGCGTGACCGTTTCGGGGTGAAGCCACTCCACTACGTCGCGCTTGCCGATGGCAGCATTGCGTTTTCGTCGGAACTAAAGGGTTTGCTCGCCAACCCGGCGGTGCGTCGCGAACCCGATCTGACGGCAATCGAGGATTATTTTGCGCTGGGTTATGTGCCGGATGATGCCTGTATTCTCGCAGGTGTGAGGAAACTGCCGGCCGGAACCTGGCTGAAGCTGGTGCGCGGCAAGCCGCTGCCTTCGCCAATGATTTGGTGGGATCTCGATTTCTCACGCCGTGCGAAAGGGTCGACCCGGGATCTTGAGGAAGAGATGCGTTTTCATCTGCGCAATGCCGTGACATCACGAATGGTCGCAGACGTGCCGCTCGGGGCGTTCCTTTCGGGAGGCGTGGATAGCTCGACGGTCGTCGCTCTGATGGCCGAAAAGAGCAGGGATGCCGTTCAGACCTGCTCGATCGGTTTCGATGAAAGTGCTCTGGACGAAACACGCTATGCCGATATTGTCGCCAAGCGGTTCGCGACCGAACATCGAAGTCGCATTGTTGCGTCGGATGACTTTTCCGCGATCGATACCCTGGCGCAGGCATTCGATGAGCCATTTGCCGATGCTTCCGCCCTGCCGACCTGGCGCGTCTGCCAGTTGGCGCGCGAGACCGTCACGGTTGCTCTTTCGGGCGACGGTGCAGATGAAGCCTTCGCTGGGTACAGGCGTTACAAATTCCAGCATGCTGAAGATAGGATCCGGGCATTGCTCCCCGACGGGTTGAGGCAATCTGTTTTTGGAACTCTTGGGCGCTTTTATCCCAAGGCCGATTGGGCGCCGCGCCCGCTTCGGGCCAAATCGACTTTTCAATCGCTCGCGCGCGACGGAGCGGAAGCCTATGCCCGATCTGTCGGTGTCATTCCCGAAGAGGCGCGCACTGCCCTTTACAGCGAGTCTTTCCGGCGCGGCCTGCAAGGGCATCGTGCCGAAGATCGCTATGTCGCGGCGATGCGCAATGCCCCGGCACGCGAAGCGCTCGATCGCGCGCAATATGCCGACATGAAGATCTGGCTGCCCGGCGACATACTGACCAAGGTCGACCGGACCAGCATGGCGGTAAGCCTTGAAGCGCGTGAGCCGTTGCTCGATCATCGCCTTGTCGAATTCGCCGCCACGCTTCCCGTTTCGATGCGGATCAGGGGCGGCGAGGGCAAGTGGCTGATGAAGAAGGCAATGGAAGGGCATTTGCCCCGGGACATTCTCTATCGCCCCAAAATGGGGTTTGTGACACCGATCTCGAGCTGGTTTCGCGGGCCATTGGCGGGGCGGGCCGAAGCGCTGGTGACGAAATCACGGCTTCTTGATACAGGTTTGTTTCAGCAGCAACGGCTGGAGAAGGCGGTGAGCGATCACAAGTCGGGCCTTGCCGATAATGGCCGCTTGATCTGGCAACTGGTGATGATGGACAAGGCGCTGAACAAATTGTTCTGAAGTGTGGGGACGTCTGGAATGTTGTGGATTACTCACGGTTCGGTTTTGGTCGGGAAAGTCGAAAAGCAGCAATTCGAGTGCACGTAAGTGATCGGCAACGTCGCTTAGGGCGACCATTGAAGACCCCTACTATTTCGTTGCTCTAGGCTTCTCGATTTCGGCCTGATCTTCGGCAGCCAAATCAGATGCGTGCTTCGTCAGCTT
>JANNLW010000416.1:0-4780 GCA_031397145.1 Sphingomonadales bacterium
CGCTTTCAAACCAGGGCCAGTCGGCGCGGCGCGTTTCAGCCAAGCGGGATAGAAGAAACTCTGCGCCATTTGAAAGAATGGCGCGCGCCACCTCGTCGTCAGCATCCGCCGCAAGCAAATAATTTGCGCCAAGCATTGCGAACGCTGTTGCACGCGGCGACCCGAAATCGCGCGCACTAAACGCGGTCCGGCAAAACAACTGACGTGCCCAGTGACGCAGTGGCGGGGTCCGCCCTTCACGCGCCGTCGCGCCAAGCGCCCACAACGCGCGGCCGCAACTGTCCTCGGATCCTGCGGCCTCCAGCCAATTGCGGGCATAACCCATGAAATTACGGAACTCACCGCTCTGGTCGTTCCACGCGCTCTGCACAAAGCCCGCAAACACGGCAGTGAGTTGGGATCGGTGTGGCTCTGTATGATCTACGATCCGGTTCATCAGCATCAGCGCCCGGGCATTGTCATCGACGCAATAGCCATGCGCGCGGTCTGGTACGCAAAAGGTCGAATGCTGGATAATGCCTGTGCCATCGCAAATGCGCAGCAGGCCTTCAATGCCAATGCGCTGCGACGGCGTTGCCAGCAATTTTGCGCGATCTACTTGGGTCTCGATCACGACTTCCATGCACTGTGCGGCGAATTCGGGCCAGATCATCGACCTGCCCCGCGCATAGGCGCGTTCTTGAATCGCAATCAGGAGGTCGGGCGCGTCGAGCAGCGCGCCGATTTCGCGGGCGAGTGCAGGGCTATCCTTGAACGGCACCAATACGCCGTGATCGTTCGCCAACAGTTCGAGCGCATGAGCATAGGGGGTCGATACCACCGCTTTCCCTAACGCAAGCGCGTAGGAGAGCGTCCCGGACGTCGCCTGATTGACCCCATGATAGGGAGTTACATAGATGTCGGCCGCTTCGATCAGATCGAGCAGCGCGTCCGTCTCCAGAAACGCGTCAATCCAGTGAATATGATGTTGGACGCCCAATTGTTCAGCGAGGCCCCGCAGGCGTTCGCGGTACACCTCTCCTTCGCGCGCGAGAAGGTTGGGATGCGTTGCGCCGACAATGCAATAAAGCACATCAGGATGCTGGGCGACGATCTCGGGAAGTGCTTCGATCACCGCCTCAATGCCCTTGCCCGGCGACAACAGTCCGAATGTCATCAGCACCTGCCGTCCTTCAAACCCGAATTTGGACTTGAACTGTGCCGAGCGCCCGAAGGGGCGATCAGGCACGCCGTGGGGCACGACGACGATCTGATCCGCGTCGGCGCCAAAGACGCTCCGCAACAACACAGCGGCGCGGTCTGACATCACAATCAGCTTTGATGCCTGCGCGACAAGTCGTCGCATCACCCGGAACTGATCGAAATCAGGATCAGGCATCACCGTGTGGAGTGTGATAATCAGCGGCGCTGCAATCCGATCAGTCAGTTCGAGAATTTTGTCGCCTGCGGGCCCGCCGAACAGTCCGAATTCATGCTGGAGCCAGACGACATCAGCGCAGCTTGCTTCAATCGCGGCGGCAGCGTCCTTGAAACTGTCTGCGTCATTTTCAATGATTACACTGCGGACCGGCGCTGCAAACCCGATATCATTTGCCACCGGAGCCATAGCGTAAACATCGACATTGACAGCCGGAAAGGCGGCAGTGATCGAGGCGTAAATATCGGCCGTAAAGGTCGCAATTCCGCACCGCCGGGGCGTGAAGCCACCGATCAGGGCGATCCGGGGTGTGATCCGCTTGGGGCGGACAAGGTCGTCAACAACGGCAGCGGATGCCGCGCCTTCCAACATGAATGTTTCAAGCAAGCGTCGCTCCAAAAGGACGTCGGACACGGACGGAGACGAAGGAAAAAAGCGCCCCGGCTGGGGGGGTAGCCGGGGCGCGCTGGCAGGAGGAGGTGTCGCCAGCATATCAATATCCAATCAATTCATTCCGTAATAGCTGTTCACGATCATGCCGTAAGTGGAATCATAAACCGGTTCATTTCCGCGATCATGCTTGGGCGCCTTGGCAAGCGTATCCTTGTCGATATCGACTACAAAACCATGCCGCGCGACGACATATTTGAGCTTTTTCCAGGGAAGCGGATAATGATCCTCTCCCATCCCGAGAAAGCCGCCAAATGACATCACTGCGTATTCGACCTGGCCGCTATGTTTGTTGACCATGAAGTTCAGGATCCTGCCTACCTTCTCGCCGTCCCTGTTATAAACGGCTGTCCCTTCAACCATATCCGACGCGATGAGCGACGATGATTCGACATATTCGGGTTCGTGATCTGCCATCGATTTGTCTCTCTCTAGAGTGTGTGAGGGGAAACTGGCGTATGGGAGAAATGTTCCCACAGCGATCTGACCTTTTTACCCATTTTTGTGGTATCTTTGAACGATACTGCGGCGGTGATTCCGGCGGTCCGCGTTTTGGCACCCCAACTCGGAAACTCAGTCGTTTGCGCTATAGCAAGACCTGGCCGAATATTGCGCTGGTTGATTACCCCGGCACATTCAAATTGCGATTTACACACTGTCCAGGTAGCTGGACAAATCATTCAACAACTTGCGCGCTCTGCCAAGGTCCGTGTCCTCGCAGGCCTGCTCGAGACCCGCGCCGAGGTCGGTGATCGCCTGAAAGCCAAAACCCCCTCCGGACCCTCGCAAATTGTGCCCCTGAATCGTGACAGCTTCAAAGTCGGCCCGGTCCAATGCCTCTCGCATAACGATGACGTTGTGCCGGCAATTTTCCAAATATGCGGGGATCCGTTCCGCCCATCTCCGGGCCGACCGCGAGTCCCTGGCGTCCGGGCGGCCATCGTCTTGCGACGGTCGGGGCCCGGCCGCTGAATAGTCCCTGATCGCCTGAAGCAGGACATCCTGCTTGATCGGCTTGGTCAGATAGGCCGTGCAGCCCGCGGCGAGGCACGTCTCCCGATCGCCCTTCAGGGCGGAGGCGGTCAGGGCAATGATCGGGGTTGGCGGCCGACCATTGGCCTTCTCCCAGGCGCGAAGCGTGCGCGTCGCCGTCAATCCGTCCATGACCGGCATTTGCCGGTCCATCAGCACCAGGTCATAGTGACCAGCCTTGAACATCTCGCAGGCGATGAGCCCGGTTTCCGCGACATCGATCTGGTAAGGCGTATCTTCGAGATAGGCCAAGGCGATAGTGCAATTGTCAGGCGAATCCTCCGCCATCAGGATGCGCAGTGCCTCCAGCGGCGCATCGGTATCGGTGCCGATCGGTGCGCTGACCGGCCGGTTGGCGGCAGCCCATATCTCGAACGGCACCGCAAATGCGAAGGCGCTTCCCTGATCGACTGCGCTGGAGACCCAGATGCGCCCGCCCATCAACTCGACCAGGCGCTTGGAGATCGTCAAACCGAGGCCGGAGCCACCGAACCTGCGCGTGGTGGAAGAATCTGCCTGGGTGAAGCGCTCGAAGACAGTGGCGAGCTTTTCGTCGGCAATCCCGATGCCCGTGTCCGCGACGGTAAACCGCAAGGCAGTTGGCACCGCGCAATCCTGATCCGGCTCCACCGTCAAGGAAACATGACCAGTCTCGGTGAATTTGATCGCATTTCCGAGCAGGTTGAGGAGCACCTGCCGAAGACGCGTCGGGTCGCCGACGAGGTCGTTACTGACGCTCGGTGCGGTCTCGCACACCAGGGTAAGGCTCTTCTCGTGGGCGCGGGGCGCCACCATCTCGATCACCTTCTCCAGATGATCGCTGAGCGAGAAGCCGGTTCGCTCCAGGTCGAGTTGCGACGCCTCAACCTTGGAGAGATCGAGGATGTCGTTGATGAGATTCAGCAAATTCTCGCCGGAGCGACGGAAGATCTGGACATATTTGTCCTGTTCGGAGGAGAGCGAGGTCTTCGCCAGCAAATCGGCGATTCCCATGATGGCATTCATCGGCGTGCGGATCTCATGGCTCATGCTGGCGAGAAAGTCCGACTTGGTCCGGCTGGCGCTCTCGGCCGCAGCTTTGGCCTGTTGCAGCTCCTGTTCAAACCGTTTGCGCTCGGTCACATCGCGCGCTGCGGCGAAAACGCCCTGCAAAGTGCGGTTTCGATCATAAAAGGTCGTCGCGTTATAGGAAACTACCGTCTGTTTGCCGTCACGAGTGCGCGCGGTGAGCTCATAGTCGGTGACCGACTTTTCGTTCAGCACACGTTTGATCCCCGCCTCCGCCCGGTCCGGATCGGTGAAGCAATCCTTGAACGGCGCCCCGATCAACTCGTCGCGGGTGCACCCGGTCAGCGCCTCCATCTGCTTGTTGACGTCGGTGATGATGCCGGCGGGATCGGTGGTCATCAGCGCGTCAATGTTGGATTCGATCAGCGAGCGAGTGTAGAATTGCTGGTCTCGCAACCGCTGGTCGGTTTGTTTATGCTCCTCCTCAACCAGCTTGCGGGCGGTGTTGTCGGTGCCGATCAGGAGATAGCCGATGATGGTGCCTTGCGCGTCGCGCAGCGCCGTGACCGACACCACCGCCGGGAACCGGCTGCCGTCCTTGCGGATATAGGTCAGTTCATAAATGTCCTCGATGCCGCGCGAGGCCTTGAACACCAGCGCCTCGAACCCCGGCGTGATCGGGGTCGCGAACTCGACGCTGAGCGCCTTGGCGCGCGAGATCAGCTCCGGCGGATCGGAAATGTCGGCCGGCGTGATCTTGTTCATGACGTCGGCGGCGGCGTAACCCAGCATCCGTTCGGCGCCGACATTGAAGATCTGAATGACGCCCTTGGCGTCGGTGGCGATGCTGGAGAAGTTGGCGCTGTTGAAGAT
>JANNLW010000421.1:0-5505 GCA_031397145.1 Sphingomonadales bacterium
GCTTGCGATCCTGTGAGCGAACCGATCCATCGCGTGAGTATCCGACGTAGGCAATAATGTTGCCCCTATCCTCCGCGAAGTTGCCGCCGATAGTAAGGTTCAACTGACGTTTGCGATCATCGCCTTCTTCCGAAACGCCGATTTGCGCGTTGGCTTCAAGTCCCTGGAAATTCTTTTTGTAAATGATGTTCACAACACCGGCCACTGCGTCCGAACCATAAATAGATGACGCGCCGCCGGTCAGAATATCGACGCGTTCGATGAACGGCGTAGGAATTGTATTGAGATCAACACTCTGGCTGTTGGCATCGCCCGACACAAATCGGCGACCATCGACAAGAACAAGCGTGCGATCAGTGCCGAGGTTGCGCAAGTCGACGAGAGCCTGGCCCACGCCGGATGTCCCGAAATTGGAATTTGTGCGACTGACGGCGGGGGTTCCGAACACGGGGTTTTGTAGGAGTACATCCTGAAGATTTGCTGCACCCGTTGATCTAATTTCAGCTGCACCAACGACTTGTAGTGGGGAAGCGGAAACCAGACTGGGAGAGGCAATTCGAGATCCCGTTACGACGATGTCCCCTTCCGTCTCAGACGCCTCCGCCACCTGCGGTGCCACGCCCTGCGCCCTGGCTGGTGCGCTTGTCAGGACAAGGATGGATGTTGCGAGGGCGGTGGCGGCGCGAAGGCGAGTCTTTTTCATTCTTTATCCCCAATATTGAGCCGCGCTCTCGTCAATGTGCGCGGTGGTGGGGTGGAGACAGAATAAAATATCGGTCTTCGGCAATAGAAAATCGCTCATCGGGATATTTATATTGTCATAATTTTGTTCTATTGTTGCAATGATACAACAATGTTTGAAAATATAGGGATTTTGCGTATTTACACAGATAATTACTTTATGGATGCAAGTTATGGAAGAATTGGTGTGTCAAATATTTGCACCACGGATGAGACGGCATCTTTGAAGGGTGAGTGATTCGGGAGGCGTGTCCGATGGCCTTTGGTTGGATCGTCATTGCGAGGAGCGACGAGACGAGGCAATCCAGAATGCCGGGCGTTGGGCTGGATTGCCGCGCTTCGCTTGCAATGACGAGGGGGGTTTGTCCCAAATTCAACTTTTGCCGCACAATCCTGCACCCATGTTGCGGCGCACTATAATTCGGGCTAGGAATGATTTTTCAGTCTCGGGAATCGCCGCCATGGCCAAGACAGTCAATGATGGAACCACACCCATCATCATCAAGAAATATGCAAACCGTCGGCTCTACAACACCGATACGTCGGCCTATATAACGCTCGACGATCTCGCGAAGATGACGCGCGACGGGCGCGAGTTCCAGGTGCTCGATGCCAAGAGCAACGAGGATATCACCCACAATGTCCTCACCCAGATCATCATGGACGAGGAAGGGCGCGGGCAGACGATGCTCCCCGCCGGGTTCCTGCGTCAGCTGATCTCGATGTATGGCGATTCGATGCAGGCAATGGTGCCGAGCTATCTCGAAGCGTCGATGGATGCGTTCCGCAAGAACCATAACAAGTTCCGCGAAGCGCTTGAGGGCGCGATTACCGCCGGGCCGTTCGGGGAAATTGCCAAGCGCAATCTCGAAATGTTTGAAGCGGCCACGAGCGCGTTTCGGCCAAAGGCGGGGACGGACAAGAAGGATGACGAGATCGCCGCGCTCAAGGCGCAGCTGGCCGCGCTTCAGGCGAAGGTCGACAAGCTCGGCTGATCAGCCCTTGCACACCTTGATTGCCGCGGGCTCCGGTCGTTTTCCTACCGGTTCGAACACCCGCAAATAGGTGCCTTGTTGCGGCAACAGCTTTGCTTCGGTGAGTTTGTACCCGACGGCGGCGAGTTCGCAGGCAAGGAGCGCGGGCGGCGTGCCGTGATTGGCGGTCGCGCGATCGGCATCGACGATGACCACGCGACCCTGCGGCTTGAGCGAAGGGCGCAACCGCCAGAGGAATTCATAGGGCGCCCCGATCTCGTGATACATGTGCACCATCAGGATGCGATCGAAACTGTCCGGTGGCAGTTTGGGATCGGCAGGCGCACCCAGTTTGACGCTGACATTGTCGAGCCGTTCGCGGTAGACGCGGTCGGCCAATTTGTCGCGCACCGCCGCGATTACGTCCTGCGCCAGCACACGGCCCTTGAGCCCGACGCGTTCGGCGAGGCGGATAGTGTAATAGCCTTCACCTGCGCCAATATCGGCGACCGTCATGCCCGGTTCAATGCCTGCAAGGTCCATCACGCGATCGGCCTCGTTCAGCCGGTCTCGCGCTTCCTCAGTCGACCAGCGGCTCGACACGATGGGAGAGACCGGCCGGTGTGCGGCTGGAAATTCTGTCGATGGAACCTCATTGTCCAGGCGCGGGGTCGCCTTTCCGCCACACGCGGCCAGAAGCATTGCGCATGAAAGCGCAAATGTAGTGCCAGCCCTAATCGACATCCTCGACATCGACTTTTTCCCCCGTCACACGCTGCGATAGGGCGGCAGCCATGAACCGGTCAAGGTCACCATCAAGCACATCGCCGGGGGCGGTGGAAATAACGCCTGTGCGCAGATCCTTGACCAGCTGGTACGGCTGGAGGACGTAAGAGCGGATCTGGTGGCCCCAGCCAATATCGGTCTTGCTGGCATTCTGGGCATTCGCTTCGGCTTCGCGCTTCTGGAGTTCGGCTTCATAGAGCCGCGCCTTCAACTGCTTCATCGCTTCTGCGCGGTTCTTGTGCTGCGAACGCTGGTTCTGGCAGGATACAACGATGTTGGTCGGGATGTGGGTGATTCTGACGGCGCTGTCCGTTGTGTTGATATGCTGCCCGCCTGCGCCGGACGCGCGAAAGGTGTCGATCCGGAGCTCGCTTTCGTTGATCTCGATGTCGATCTCGTCATCGACCACCGGATAGACCCAGACGCTCGAAAAGCTGGTGTGACGCCGTGCGTTCGAATCATAGGGGCTGATGCGGACAAGGCGGTGTACGCCGCTTTCGGTCTTGGCATAGCCATAGGCATTTTCACCTTTGATGAGCAGCGTGGCAGATTTGATGCCAGCCTGTTCACCGGCATGATAGTCAATGATCTCGACCTTCATCTTTCGCCGTTCAGCCCAGCGCGAATACATGCGCTGGAGCATTTCCGCCCAATCCTGGCTTTCGGTCCCGCCAGCCCCGGCATTGATCTCGATGTAGGTGTCGTTGGCGTCGGCCTCTCCCGCAAGAAGCGCCGCAACCTTGTCACGTTCGGCCCGTTCGGCCAGTGCGGCCAGAGCGGCCGAGCCTTCATCGACCATCGCCTCGTCACCCTCGGCCTCGGCCATTTCCATCAGTTCGACGGTGTCGCTCAGTTCGGACTGAATCGCGCGCGTCGCAGCGATCGCCTCCTCAAGCCTGCGCCGTTCGCGCATCACTTCCTGCGCGGCTTTGGGATTGTCCCATAGCGACTGGTCTTCAACCTTGGCATTGAGTTCGCCAAGCCGCTTGAGCGCGCGATCCCAGTCGAGAAAGCGACGCAGCAGGTCAAGTGCGGCATTGATCTGGTCGGCGTGAGCCTGCGCTTCAGCGCGCATCGGATGTCTCCAAAAAATACTGGTATTCAGGGTCTGGGGCGGCGTTAGTAGATTCCGCCCTCACGTTGCAAGAATTCGCTGTCGCGCGGTTGGTTCGCGGCAGCACCGGACTGTGATTGCGTGGCCTCGGTCTTCTTCTTGAGCTCGACCAGCTCATCGCGCCGGATAGATCGGCGAGGTTCGCTCTCCGGCTTGAAGGCCTCCCAGATCACGGCTGCTTTCGGGTCGGCATCCGGCCAGGAGCCATAGACGCGCTTGCCTGACGTGCGATCAATGCGGATCATGCGGATCCCGGCAGGTGCGCGGAAGGGGATGATCGGCATGTCCTTCATTGCCTTTTCTGCAAAGGCCTTGAAGATTGGAACAGCAATGGTTCCGCCCTGGGCATAGCCACCCATTGGCCGCGGCGTATCATAACCCATATAAAGTCCTGCCACCATGTCGGCTGAGCCGCCGACGAACCAGACATTGGTCGGCCCGGTCGTTGTGCCGGTCTTGCCGAAAATGGGGCGCTTCAAATCCCGCAATGGAGTTGCCGTGCCACGCTGGATCACCCCTTCGAGCATATGGACGACCTGGTAGGCGGTGAGCGGGTCGATAACCTGTTTTGTCCGCGCAGGCGGCCGCGGCATTGGTTTTCCGTCATACTCGGTCATGTTGCAGCGCTCGCACGGGCGGGTATCTGCGCGGAAGCGAACCTTGCCTCTCCGGTCCTGCACGAAATCGACAAGCGTCGGTCTGACGTCGACCCCATTGCGAACCAGGATGGAATAGGCATTGACCATCTTGGTCACAGTCGTCTCGCCCGCGCCGAGCGCGATTGCAAGCACGGCCGGATAGTTCTTGCCCGGCTTGCTGATCCCCACCGACGACGCAAGCTTCACGACCCGTTCCATGCCGGTCTGCGATGCGGCGCGAACGGTCATAAGGTTGCGCGATTGTTCAAGTCCCCAGCGCATCGTGTGCGGGCCGGATCCTCCACCGCTGAAGTTGCGGAAACATTTCTGGCCCAGCCTTGCCGACTGGAAAACGCAGAACGGCCCATCGACGATGATGTCTGCCGGCGTCATGCCGCCATCGAGCGCAGCGCCATAGACAAAAGGCTTGAAGCTCGATCCGGGCTGACGTTCGGCCTGAGTGGCGCGATTGTAGGACGCTATTCGTGAATCGAATCCACCCTGCATCGCAAGGATTTGGCCGGTGTGCGGATTCTGAACGACCATTCCGCCGGAAATCTCGGGCACGTTGCGCAAGATCCAGACACCTCCTTCTGACTTGACAGCAATCACATCTCCAGGCCTGAGCAGATCGAAGGCGCTGGTCGCTGTCCGGCTCCTTGGCATCGTTGCGCCAGACGCCGGCATGGCCCCAGTCTTTCCATCGGCAAAGCCTATGCGAACCGAGGTTGCATCCTTTCCAAGCACGATCGCGGCCCGCCAGTCCGGATATCCGGCGCCAAGATTGGCCGATGCAAGGCGTTGCGCCCAGTTGTTGTCCACGTCCAAAGTCGTGATCGGGCCGCTCCACCCCTTGCCCCTGTCGTACCGGACAAGCCCGTCGCGAAGCGCAGTCTCGGCATATTGCTGGATCCGGGGATCAAGCGAGGATCGCACCCAAAGGCCTCCGTCATAGACGCTAAACGGATTGCGCCCGCCATCGGAGTTTTCGCCGAACTTTGCGATCAGTTCGCGCCGCAACTCCTCGGTATAATAGCCGCCGACGGCCTCACTCGACGCTGCCGCGCGCGGGATCGTACCAAGTGGTTGCGCAACCGCTGCATCATGGAGTGGCTGGTCAATAAATTCGTTCTTGAGCATGCCGTCCAGAACCCAGTTCCGCCTTGACATGTCGCGTTCATAGAAGCGCTCCGGTCGGTAGTTCGAAGGTCCCTTTGGCAAGATCGCGAGATAGGCCATTTCGTGAAGAGCG
>JANNLW010000430.1:0-3751 GCA_031397145.1 Sphingomonadales bacterium
GATCGAGGGATCGATGACGCAGGTGTTCGCGAGGTTTTGGCCGAGGAAATTGCGGCTGTTCTTGCTCCGGTTGCCAAACCGATAGACATAATAGCGTTTCCGCGACCACAGGTAATTCTGGTCATCGGCGTCAACGGTTCTGGCAAGACGACAACGATTGCAAAGCTGGCGCATCTTTTCCTTGAGCAGGATTACGGTGTGATGCTTGCAGCGGGTGATACGTTCCGCGCTGCGGCAATCGGCCAGCTAAAGGTCTGGGCAGAACGGCTCGGAGTCCCGATTATCAGCGGTCCCGAAGGCGGAGATGCGGCTGGGATCGTGTTTGACGCCGTCAAACAGGCAACCGCGACAGGGATCGATGTGCTCATTGTCGATACGGCTGGCAGACTCCAAAACAAACGAGAGCTCATGGATGAACTGGCAAAAATTCGCCGCGTTCTCGGTCGAATCAATCCGGCTTCACCCCATGACGTCGTATTGGTGCTCGATGCGACGACAGGGCAGAATGCGTTGAACCAGATCGAGATTTTCAAGGAAGTGGCAGGCGTGACAGGATTGGTGATGACGAAACTTGATGGCACTGCGCGTGGTGGCGTTCTTGTCGCAGCGGCGGAAAAGTTCGGCTTGCCAATACATGCCGTGGGCGTCGGCGAAACGCTCGAAGATCTTCGTCCTTTCGATGCCAACGAAATGGCGCGTGTCATCGCGGGAGCGGACGCATGAACGTTGTTCCGAAAAAGGCTGCTCCTCGCTGGCTGCCGGCAGCGCTTGACTATGGGCCGCTGGTGTTATTCTTCGGTGGATACAAAATCCTGGGTGTGCTCGGGGGCACTGCGATCTTCATGGTTGCAATTTCCGCCGCTGTCGTGATTGCCAAATGGAAGCTCGGCCGCATTTCGCCAATGATGTGGATGTCGGCCATTCTCGTCATCGTGTTTGGAAGTCTGACGCTGTATTTGCACGATCCCAAATTCATTCAGATCAAGCCAACGATCATCTACAGCATCCTCTCAGCGATGCTTTTTGGAGGATTGTTGAGAGGTCGCGCCCTGCTCAAATACGTTCTCGAGCACGGTTATGACGGACTTAGCGACAAAGGCTGGCTTCTGCTTTCGCGAAACTGGGCGTGGTATTTTGCGGCTATGGCAGTGTCCAACGAGGTCCTGCGCGCCAGCGTTGAATTTGATGCCTGGCTGACAATCAAGGTTTGGGGCGTGACGATTCTCACAATCCTGTTTGCCGCTGCCAATGTGCCGATGTTGATCCGACATGGCCTCGGTGACGACGACACCCCCTCAACTCAATAGGTCATGTCGTTTGAGGCAATGGCGCAACTGGTCATAGCTAAGGTTCAGTGATTTTGCCGTTGCCCGCTGATTGTGCCGATGTTTAGCCATCGCCGCCTCTAGAATCCGTCGTTCATGGTCGAGAACAGCTTTTCGAAGGTCCGCAACCTCGAGACCGGGCTGATGGGGTGCAGGACCGGGCAGATCAGGAATTGATGCGACTTTCTCACCCTCTTTTTGAGCAACATGGCTGGGCTGCGACGCCGGGCGCCAGGGGGAGGAAAAGGGATCAAACTCGATTGTATCAACCTGCGTGTCGGTATCGATCCACCGATAGACTGCACGCTCGATCACATTTCGCAGCTCGCGCACATTGCCCGGCCAGTCATAAGAGAGAAGTAGCGCTTCGGCATCGGCAGAAAATCCCGGCCAACTTGGCCATTCCATTTCAGAGGCCATCCGGCGACCAAAATGATCGGCAAGGACTTTGATATCCCCTTCGCGAACCCGCAACGGCGGCAGAGTTACCACTTCGAATGCGAGGCGATCAAGCAGATCAGCCCGGAATCGGCCCTTTTCGACCAATGCCGGCAAATGTTCATTCGTTGCGGCTACGATCCGGACGTCGACGCGAATGGGGCGGTTGGACCCTATGCGCGTCACTTCGCCATATTCAACAGCGCGGAGCAGCCTTTCCTGCGCGGCGGCCGAAAGCATAGCCAATTCGTCGAGGAACAATGTCCCTCCATCCGCTTCTTCAAACCGGCCCTCACGCATTTTGGTTGCGCCCGTAAACGCTCCGGCTTCGTGCCCAAAAAGTTCGGCTTCAATCAGCGTTTCGGTCAAGGCAGCGCAATTCATCGTGATGAATGGCCCGTCCCAGCGCGGGCTCAACCGGTGAAGGCGTTCTGCGACGAGTTCCTTGCCAGTTCCGCGTTCGCCGATGACCAGAACGGGGCGATTGAGCGCAGCGGCCCGGCTCGCGCGTTCGACACTGTCGAGAAAGGCGCTGGATTCGCCGACGAACTGATTGGTGCGCTCCATACCCAATTCTTAGGATAATGTCCCAATGTATAGCAACATTAATTTTACCTGAATCATCTCATTAGGAGAAAATATCCCGGAAATCTGCGGAATACTCAAAACTGGCACGGCTCATGCTTAGGAGTTGGCATACCGGTCCCCCCCGATCGGTCGGATCAACGCCCAAGTTCAGGGAGAACTCAGATGAATACGTACAATGGTTTTAGTCTTCGCGACAGCGTCACGGCAGCCATCGGCAGCTTGACAGCCGTTACCTTTACCGTCCTGTTCGCCTCAACCTGCCTGATCGGCGCCGTTGGCCCCGCCAGCGCAGCACCACAGGCACAGGCGCCAACTTCAATCGCAATGCCGCTGGCATGACGCACCTGATACCTGCCAGCCCCCCAAGGCAGGAAAACCCCGGCCGGGAGAGCCCCCTTACTCTTCCGGCCACACGGCCAAGCTACTACAACCGCCCTTCCACAAAGCGTTTCAGTCCAGGAGTTACCCCAATGGGAATTTTTTCACGCACACGCGACATCATTGCCGCCAACGTCACCGACCTTCTCGACAAGGCGGAAGATCCCGCCAAGATGATCCGCATGATCATCCTTGAGATGGAAGAAACACTGGTTGAAGTCCGTGCGACTGCTGCGCGCAACATCGCTGACCAGAAGGAAATGCGCCGCCACATCACGAAACTCGAAAAGCTTGAAGAGAGCTGGACCGAAAAGGCAGAGCTGGCGCTTTCCAAGGATCGCGAAGATCTTGCCAAGGCCGCTCTCGTCGAACGCCAAAAGGCAACCGACATGACCGAGCAACTCCAGACCGAGATCGGTGCGCTGGACGAAGCGCTCAAATCTTCGGAAGCCGACATATCAAAATTGCAGGCCAAGCTGCGCGAAGCGCGCACCCGCCAGAATGCGATCATGACCCGGCTTGAATCCGCACACAACCGCATCAAGGTGCGCGAAGCTTATGCAGGATCGAAGGTCGAAGAAGCCTTTTCTCGCTTTGACGTTCTCGAACGCCGGGTTGATTTCGCCGAGGGCCGCGCTGATGCGCTCTACATGGGTCAGGAACCCAAGAGCCTCGAGGAAGAAATCAACGAGCTCAAATCAAATGAAAAGGTCGATGCGGCGCTTGAGGCGCTGAAGGCCAGCGTTGCGAAGAAGGGTTGAGACCATGGATATCCTGGTTCCACTAATCGTCGTCCCTGCAATCTTCATCGGAATGCCGTGGATCATACTGCACCACATCACCAAATGGAAAACGGCGGCAACGCTGACTCGCGAGGACGAAAATCTTCTCGACGAACTGCACGAAACCGCGCGTCGGCTTGATGATCGTCTCGACAGCGTCGAACGCATTCTGACAGCCGATAACCCCAACTGGAAATCGGGCGAATTGGACGCACCAATTCGCCGCATCGACCACCGTCA
>JANNLW010000399.1:0-1160 GCA_031397145.1 Sphingomonadales bacterium
CGGTTTTTGGTTTCGGCGCCAACGTTCTTGTCCAGTGGCATGATGTTGAGGCTGCCTTCCCTCCCAAGTTTCAACTCCGGACCCCCTGGCGATGGAAAAAAGTGTGTTCAGATCTCGGCCGGCGTTTCCGCACGCTTCCGCTTTCATTGACAAGCGCATGATGGAGCGTCCCGCCGAACACCCATCGACACTTGTGAGCCGGATTGGGGTGTTATTGATCAATCTGGGGTCGCCAAAAGCCGCCACGAGCAAGGATGTGCGAACCTATCTCAAGGAGTTTCTTTCAGACCGCCGGGTTGTCGAAATACCGCCACTGCTTTGGCAGCCCATCTTGCGTGGTATCATATTGACGACACGCCCACGGAAATCTGCCCATGCCTATGCGCAGATCTGGACCGAAGAAGGCTCGCCACTGACAGTGATCACCCGAAAACAGGCCGAAGCCGTGAGACACACACTGGGTGACGATATGATCGTTGATTGGGCAATGCGATATGGTGAGCCTGCGATCACGTCGAAGATTGCCGCAATGAAAGCCGCGGGATGCGATCGTATCCTTGTTGCGCCGCTCTACCCGCAATATTCCGGCGCCACGACAGCAACGGTGATGGACGCCGTCGGTCGCGCCCTGTCAGGGATGCGCTGGCAGCCGGCGTTGCGTACTTTACCTCCCTATCATGATGACCCCGCCTATATTGCGGCACTTGCTCAAAGCGTCGAAAAATCCCTTGCCGGGCTCAACTTTACCCCCGATGTAATTCTTGCCAGTTTTCATTCGATGCCCGAACGCACGCTCCACCTCGGCGACCCCTATCATTGCCAGTGCCGCAAGACAGCGCGGCTCCTGTCGGAAGCACTCGGGCGGCCGCTGATTGTGAGTTTCCAATCCCGACTCGGTCGCGCGAAGTGGCTGGAGCCCGCCACGGATATGACGCTGGGTTCCCTGCCAAGCAGCGGTTCAAAAAAAGTCGCCGTCGTTGCGCCGGGTTTTTCTGCTGACAATCTGGAAACACTGGAAGAAATTGCCATTCGCGGCCGCCAGACCTTTCTTGATGCTGGTGGCACTGATTTCGCCTATCTTCCCTGCCTCAATGACAGCGAGTCAGGAATCTCTATGCTGACAACTTTACTTTCGCGTGAACTTGCCGGTTGGCGCACAG
>JANNLW010000450.1:0-3058 GCA_031397145.1 Sphingomonadales bacterium
CTGACTCACGATCCGTAAAAAATCCTGTGCATTCAAAGGCAATGTCGACGTTATTCCCAGCATGAGGCAAGTTAGCAGGATCACGCTCGGCCGTTACATGGATACGCTTGCCGTCGATAATAATGTCGTTGCCATCGGCCGTCACCGTGCCGGGATAAGCGCCATGAACGCTGTCACGTTTGAACAGCATGGCGTTCGATTTCGCATCGGCCAGATCATTGATTGCAACAAGCTCGAGCCCGCAATCCGGGCGCTCGAGGATGGCACGCGCCACAAGACGACCGATACGCCCGAAACCATTGATCGCAACTTTCGTCGCCATAGTCAGAACTCCCTTTAAGACATTAATTTATTGACGATTTGTGGAACAATTTTATCGGCTGTCAGGCCGAAATAATCGTAAAGCGCTTCCGCTGGAGCCGAGGCGCCGAAACGGTTGATGCCAATGCTCAGTCCGTCCCGCCCGGTATAGCGTTCCCAGCCGAGCGTGACGCCGGCTTCAATTGATACGATCAGGGCATCGCGGGGCAACAGGTTTGCGCGATAAGTCGGGTCCTGTTCATCGAACAATTCGGTGCAAGGCATTGAAATGACGTCTGCTCCAGTACCCTGTGCCTCAAGTTTCTCGGCCACGTCGATCGCCAGTGACACTTCGGAGCCAGTAGCAATCAGGACAACCTTGCGGACAATTTTAGCGGCTCTCAGCCGATACCCGCCTTTGCTACAAAGATTTTCAGAAGCCTCGAATCGTACCGCTGGCAAGTTCTGCCGTGAGAGTGCGAGTAACGACGGTCCATCGTGGCGCTTGAGTGACAATGCCCAGCATTCGGCCGTTTCCACCGCATCGGCAGGCCGAAAGACATTGAGGCCAGGCATGGCACGCAGACTCATGACATGCTCGACCGGTTGGTGGGTCGGGCCATCCTCGCCTAGTCCAATACTGTCGTGCGTCATCACATAAATGACCCGCTGGCGTTGGATCGAGGACAGACGGATCGCGTTGCGGCAATAATCGGAGAATACCAGAAAAGTCCCGCCATAAGGGATTATTCCGCCGTGCAGCGCCATCCCGTTCATTGCCGCTGCCATCCCGAATTCGCGAATGCCGTAGTAGATATATCGACCTGAATAATCGTCCTTTGTCAGTGCATTGGTTGATTTCGTTTTGGTATTGTTCGATCCCGTAAGATCGGCAGATCCGCCCACCAGATCGGGAAGCACCGCCGTGATAACCTCAAGCGCCATTTCGCTCGATTTGCGTGTTGCCACATTGGGCCGGGTCTCGCAGAGCGATGTCAAATACGCCTGCATTGCGTTACCTTCCGGCAATTCACCCTTGATACGACGCATCAAATCGGCGCCCTGGGGATGAGCTGCAAGGCGCTCATCCCAAGCCATACGCGCAGGCACACTCCGCTTGCCAGCCTCAAGCCAGCCATCCCGCACTTCGGCTGGCAGCTCGAATGGCGGCGATGACCAACCCATTGCTTCCCGTGCTGCCGCCACCTCGTCAGCACCCAAGGGGCTGCCGTGCGTGGCTGATGTGCCTTGCTTGTTGGGTGCACCCTTTCCGATTAACGTTCGACATGCGATCAACGATGGGCGTTCGTCTGAGCGTGCAGCTTCGATGGTTCGCACGATATCGTCAAAATCATGGCCGTCACAGCTTTGCGTATGCCAACCCGTTGCGCGGAAACGCGCCGGTATGTCCTCGCTTGTTGATAGGGCGGTGCTGCCATCAATCGTGATCCGGTTATCATCCCACAGAACAATCAGGCGACCAAGACCAAGGTGGCCTGCGAGGCCGATCGCTTCGTGATTGACCCCCTCCATCAGGCAACCGTCTCCGGCAACCACCCATGTATGGTGGTCGATAAGATCATCCCCGAAAATAGCGTTCAGATGTCGTTCGGCAATTGCCATTCCGACGGCCATGGCCAAGCCTTGGCCGAGCGGTCCAGTCGTCGACTCGATGCCTTCCAGCGCGAAATTCTCAGGATGACCGGCGCATGGACTGTATAATTGACGAAAATTGCGAATGTCATCCATCGTTGGTCGGGCATATCCGCATAAGTGAAGCGTGGCATAAGCAAGCATTGAGCCGTGGCCGGCCGAAAGCACGAACCGGTCACGATCAACCCAGCGAGGGCTCTGCGGATCAAATTTGAGATAGCGGGTAAACAACGTCGTCGCAACGTCAGCCATACCCATCGGCATGCCCGGATGTCCGGAATTGGCCGCTTGAACCGCATCCATCGAAAGCGCCCGAATGGCATTGGCAAGCTGTTGGGGCGCGGCGGTCATCTCGGTCCTTTACGGATTTTGTGGGGGACGACTCGCCCACCCTTAGGCGCGGTTCCTTTGTCGCGCGCGTGCGTCGGCGTCAACCGCTTGAAAATACGCCCGCTTCAAGAGAGGCTTGCCCCCTGATTTTGACATGCTATGCCTTGGTCCCATGAGCGATAATGGGGTGTTTACCGCGATTGAAAGAATTGAGCGTGCCCTTGCGCGGATTGAAGCCGCGTCGGCGCGACACACCCAGTCCGCGAATAGCGATCTGGCGCTTGCCGAAATGACCGCACGGCACCGCGCCTTGCGAGCAGAAACGCAGATGGTCCTTGCCGATTTGGACACATTAATGGCGGGTTCAAGATAATGGCTCAGGTCACGCTTTCTGTTGGTGGATATCAATACCAGGTTGCTTGTCGCGACGGCGAAGAACCGCACCTTCAGCGTTTGGGCGAGCTTGTCGATGCGAAAGCGATCGAGGCACGCTCTGCAGTGGGCAATGCAAGTGAAGTCCGACAGCTGCTCCTTTCCGCCCTTCTTTTCGCCGATGAGGCGATTGAGGGAAATCGTTCAACGCCGACTGCTCAGCCTCGGGAAATTCCATCAAACTTGGCTGCAACACTTGAGTCGCTTGCAATTCGGGTTGAATTGATAGCGACAAGGCTTGAGAAGCAGCACTAGCCGTCGTAGAGTGGCATCGGCGGATACTGCCCGGTGCGCGCCTTCGAACATCCCTGAGGCGATTCAACATCCATGGGGGTTGTCCCTG
>JANNLW010000454.1:0-14113 GCA_031397145.1 Sphingomonadales bacterium
AGCATGAAGAAGCCTTTGGCGACGAGAACGAAACCTGTCGTTCGACCGGCAACAGCCAACAGGCTCCAGATCGAACCGTCACTGGATCCAATCCAGAAAACTGCGTGAACGATGGCTGCCATCAAGATGAGCGCGACAAGCAGCATCAAATAACCGTTAAACGTTCCCGCAGGCCGTTCGCTGCTCAAATTGAGGTTCCCGCTGTGAGTGGTATCTGTCATGTCAACCTCCTAATGATGATATCATTTTTATATTACTTTTTATTCCTTGGCAAGCAGGTCCGCGCACGCGATAAAGCGTCAATGGCAAACGGAGGCAGAGATGCAGATTTCAGGAAAACTGGCACTGGTAACAGGTGGAACCGAAGGCATCGGCCTGTGGATTGCCCGCCTGCTCAAGGAAAAAGGGGCGGCCGTGATCGTCTGCGGCAGGCGCACCGACCGGCTTGAATCGGCACGTGGCGAGGGCTTTGAAGCGGTGTCTGCCGACCTTTCATTGGAAAGCGGCGTCACTGGTTTTGCCGAGGCGATGTCGGGCCGGGCGATCGACATAGTGATCAACAATGCCGGCGCAGGCGCGGATTATGACCTGAACGGATCGGTCGATCTTGACGGCAGCGACCGGACTATCTTCCTCAACCTCAACGCGCCAATCCGGCTTGCGGCAGCACTTGTACCGCAACTGAAGACGCGCGCCGAAGCTGCGCTGGTCAATGTGACATCCGGCCTCGCTATTGCACCGCGTGCGGGCAGTCCGGTCTATTGCGCAACCAAGGCCGGCTTGAGGAGCTTCACCAAGGCCATCCGGTATCAACTGCGCGAAACAAACATAAACGTGATCGAAGCCCTACCCCCCGTGGTCGAAACCGCAATGACCGCAGATAGAACCGGCGGCAAGATGAAGCCCGAGGAATGCGCGCGGCAGATTGTTGCCGCGATCGAGGGCAACCGGCACGAGGCCAATGTAGGGATGGTGAAGATCCTGAAGCTCGTCCATTCAATCTCGCCCCGGCTCGCCGAGGACGTGATGATCCGCTTCTAAATTGTCAGCGCCTCAACCAGTGCCTTGACCTTTTTCTGCCGCCATTGCGGCAGGGGTGCGACGAGCCAATAGGCATTGTTAGATGGCTTTGCATTGTCGATCGCACGAATGCGCCCCGCCGCGATGTCGGCTTCTGCAAGAAGATGCGGCACACAAGCCCTGCCGAAACCATTGGCCGATGCATCGATGGCAAGTCCGGCATCGCCGACCCGTAACGCCGCCGCACCATCAATGCCCTCACAGCCCGGCCAGGCGATCATCGTTTCACCACCGCCTGCGGGCGCTTCGACCATCACCATTGCTCCTTCGGCAAGGCGGACGCTTTCATGGTCGCCACCATCCGGCCCATATCGGATCGCGAGATCAAGGTTGGCTTCGGTGAAATCAAGTGTCTCGTCCGCAGAAACCAGCGCGAAGCGAAGTTCGGGATCGGTCCGGCCATAGGCCGCCAGACGCGGTGCCAGCCATTTGGCAGTGAAGTCGCGTGGTGCTGCAATGGTCAGCGATTTGGACGATTGTTGGGCCTGCATCGCCCGCACTGCATCTTCGAACTGGAGAAAACCGGAACGCAGGGCATCAAGCCCACCTGCGGCTTCGGGGGTGAGTTCGAGCCCCTTGGGAGTTCTGCGGAACAGGACCACGCCCAGCATGTCTTCCAGCGCGCGGATCTGCTGGCCAACAGCGGCAGGCGTCACGGCGAGTTCGTCGGCAGCTCGGGTAAATGAAAGATGACGTGCGGCCGCATCAAGCACACGCAACCCATTCAATGGCAAATGGGTGCGTTTCATCCCGCCGTCACGGGTGTGGACAGGCTGAATTTGGGAATGGCGATATCAAAGCGCGAGCCATCTTCGCCGAGCATCTGGTAACTGCCCTGCATCATGCCGCTGGGGGTGGTGAGCGGGCAGCCCGATACATAGTCATAGGCATTGCCCGGCTTGATCACTGGCTGTTCGCCGACAACGCCTTCGCCATCGACCAGGTGGTGCGCGCCATTGGCATCGCGAATATCCCAATGCCGCGTCAGCAACTGCGCGGCCATCAGCCCCTCGTTTTCAATCCGGATATGATAAGCCCAAAACCAGCGCCCCTTTCCGACCTCGGATTGTTCCGGCAGGAAACTGACCGAGACGCGGACGATGAACCCTCGTGTTTCCTCTGCATAGCTGAAGAGCGATTTCATAGTCCCACTGCCTTGAGTGCCTGATCGAGATCGTCGATAATGTCTGCCGGATCTTCGAGACCGATATTGATCCGCAGCATGCCCTCCTCGACGCCCATATCGGCGCGCACATCCTCGGACAGGCCGCTGTGCGTGGTGGAGGCCGGGTGAGTCATCAGGCTGCGACTGTCGCCGATATTGTTCGAAATGTCGACAAGTTCGATTGCGTTGAGCAATGCCATCGCCTGTTTCCGCCCGCCATCAAGGATAAATGAAAAAATCGGCCCGCAGGCGGACATCTGGCTCATCGCAAGATTGTGTTGCGGGTGGCTGGGCAGTCCGGGGTGAAGCATTTGCGGGACCCGCCCTTCGAGAAACTTGCCAATGATCATCGCATTTGCTGACTGGCGCTGTGCGCGCAGGTCAAGCGTCTCCAGCGCCTTCAGGATCACCCAGGCATTAAAGGGGGAGAGATTGGGCCCTGTATTGCGCTGGAACGGCAGGAGGACATCATTGATGAACGCAGCACTTCCGCAGACAGCGCCAGCCAGCACGCGCCCCTGCCCGTCCATCAGCTTGGTTGCGGAATAGGCCACCACATCCGCCCCGTATTCGAGCGGTCGCTGAAGCGCTGCGGTTGCAAAGGCATTGTCGACGACGCTGGTGATGCCATGTTCCTTGGCCAGCCCGCAGACAAAGGTAAGGTCGACTATGTCCATCGTCGGATTGGCGGGCGTCTCGAAAAAGAACACCTTGGTGTTGGGCCGGATTGCCGCCTTCCACGCATCATTGTCACGCGCATCGATCGTCGTCGTCTCGATCCCGAACTTGGGAAGCAGATTATCAATCAGCCAGCGGCACGAGCCGAACGCTGCGCGCCCGGCCACGACATGATCGCCAGTCTTGAGTTGGCAAAGCAGCGATGTCGTCATTGCTGCCATTCCGGTCGTCTGCGCGCGGCAGGCCTCCGCCCCTTCCATCAGGGCAATGCGTTCCTCGAGCATCTGGACAGTCGGGTTCTGGAGGCGGGAATAGGTCATCCCCTCTTGCTCGCCCGCAAAGCGTGCGGCCACGGTCTCAGCGTTGTCATAGGCGTAGCCTGACGACATGAAGATCGCCTCGGACGTTTCCCCGTTCTCGGAACGCCAGGTACCGCCGCGCACAGCCTGTGTTGCGGGGCGCCATTTACTGGTGATCGAACGATCCTGGCCGGTGGTGCGTTTCATGGATGTGCTTTTCGGATGGAGGAGGCTTCAGGTCAATGCTGCAAGAACGGCGTCCCCCATTTGCCGCGTTGTCATATCGCCGCCAAGATCGGGAGAGCGCGCGCCGCCCGCCAGCGCCGCAGCCACGGCCAATTCAATCCGATCAGCAGATGCCGCCTGATCCAGCGAGTAACGCAGCATCATCGCAGCCGAAAGGATCGTCGCGAGCGGATTGGCCTTGCCTTGTCCGGCAATGTCGGGCGCGGAGCCATGGATTGGCTCGTAAAGCCCCTTCTGGTTCGCATCGAGCGAAGCACTTGGCAGCATTCCGATTGATCCTACGCACATACTGGCCTGGTCCGAGAGAATATCGCCGAACAGGTTTCCAGTCACGATGACATCAAACTGCCCCGGATTGCGGACGAGCTGCATCGCGGCATTGTCGACATACATGTGGCTAAGCGCGATATCGGGATATTCGTCGGATGTTTCGATGACGACATCGCGCCAGAGTTGAGACGTTTCGAGCACATTTGCCTTGTCGACCGAGCAGAGCCTGCCCTTTCGCGCTCGTGCCGTTTCGAACCCGACCCGCGCGATGCGACGCACTTCGTCCTCATTGTACGACATGATGTCAAAGCCTTCGCGCTTGCCGTCCACCGTCGTGCGCATCCCCTTTTCGCCAAAATAGACATCACCATTAAGTTCGCGGATGATGACCATGTCGATCTGGCCCGCCACTTCGGGACGGAGCGCTGAGGCGTCGGCCAGTTCGGGAAAGAGTTTCGCCGGGCGGAGATTGGCGAACAGCGCCAGTTCCTTGCGAAGGCCGAGAATAGCCTGTTCGGGCCGCAAATGCCGATCAAGCCCGTCGCAATCGGGATCGCCCACTGCACCGAACAGGATCGCATCGGCCGCTTTCGCAATCTCAAGTGTTTCGGCTGGAAGCGGATGGCCAACCGTCTTGTAGGCAGCACCCCCCACAAGCGCTTCCTCAAAGACCAGAGGCAGTTCGAGCACACCAAGAACACGCACAGCTTCCGCAATCACTTCGGGTCCGATTCCGTCTCCGGGTAATAGGGCTATGCGCATAAAGACTCCTTGGCGGGTGCGCGGGCCTTTGGCCTATGCCGCAGCCCTTTTCAACCGCTCGACGAGCCGTTCGCGCGACGCAAGGACATCGGCGCGCCGATCGGCGAACAGGTAGTGGTCCAATCGCTTACCCGAAGCGTTGAGGTTCGCGAGCACATCCTCCCATCCATTCGAGCGGGCCCCATCGCCATTGCCAAAGCCGAGCGCCGAGAGAATCAATGCTTCATAGCTGACAAGCGCCCTCGCCCAGCCGCGTGCGGCGGGCGCCGCCTCGATCGCATTGAGCAGCCCGTCGAGCGCTGAATGGATCGCAGGATACGGATGCATTTCCGGCACCACCGATGCAGTCAACGCCGTCGCCCAATCGAGCGCGACGGCGGCTAGCGGTTCAGCCATCAGCGGTCCCCGGCTTTGCTCCAGTTCCACGGTCAGCGCGGGCAGTTGCGTCTCGATTCGCGCGCGGAACTCGGCCCGGACGATGTTTGACGGCTGGAGGACTGGCCGCATCGTCCGCGATCGCCCGCCCCTGACATAGCCCGCGATCAACCCATGCTCCGCCGTCATCGCCCGCACAATTACCCCGGCTTCGCCGTGCGGCCGGACGGCGCAAATGATTGCGGTGGTAGAGATGTGCATTGGGAGGACGATAGCGAGAATGGCTGAAATTGAAATCCGGATTTCGGAATCGATCAGGCTTGCCGCAATCGAAATCGGCTAGCCGATTTCGAACTTCGCAGAGCCGGCGGTCGTTCCTTGCTGCAAAGCCTCGTCATCGCCGCAGCGAATGGTTCGCCCGGCACAATTTGAAAAGGAACGATGACATGAAAACCAACCTGAAATTCGCCAGCGCCCTTCTTGCCATTACTGCGACAACGGCCTCGCTGAGTTTTATCACTCCTGCCCACGCACAAGAGGCGAACGCAGTGCATATTTCGACCGCCAATATCGACCTGTCGTCATCCAAAGGCCAACGCATCCTGAATCTTCGCGTTGCCCGTGCAGCCGACGTGTTGTGCTACGATACAAATGTGCGTTTGGACGTCAGTGCACGCAAAAACAGTAAATCATGCAAGGTCGCGGTCGTGCGCGCTGCCCAGACCGCCATCAACGCAAAGACCGCGGCTCAGATTGCCAGCCGTTGATGTTCCTTGATGCACAATTGGCAGATCGGGAAAGACCAAGACTATGTCGCGATCTGCCAATCCTGCTAGCCCTGCATTCAAATATGGGCCGTTATCCATCCGCATGATAAAAATCATGAACCACCCGCGCCACCGCCTCTGACACCCCCGGCGCCCTGGCCAAATCTTCCAGTGATGCATCACGCACCGCCCGTGCGGTTCCAAAATGCATCAGCAGCGCCTTCTTGCGCGCCGGGCCGATGCCCGGCACTTCGTCGAGCTGGCTGGCGGTGATGGCCTTGCTGCGCTTGTTGCGGTGCGCGCCGATGGCGAAGCGGTGGGCTTCGTCGCGGAGGCGCTGGAGGTAGAACAGCACCGGCGCGTTGACCGGCAGGCTGATTTCGCGGCCGTCGGGGAAGTGGAACGTCTCTCGGCCCGCATTGCGGTCTGGCCCCTTGGATACGCCGATCAGCGGAACATCCTCGACGCGCAGCTCGTCGAGCACGCCCTTGACCGCGCTCATCTGCCCCTTGCCGCCGTCAATCAGGACGAGGTCAGGCCAGTGCCCGCGCTCCCGATCCGGGTCTTCCTCCAAGGCGCGGCCGAAGCGGCGTTCCATCACTTCGCGCATCATCGCGAAATCGTCGCCCGGTGCAGTCTCGCCGCGCTTGATGTTGAACTTGCGATACTGGCCCTTGAGGAACCCCTCCGGCCCCGCAACGACCATCGCTCCGAGCGCATTCGCGCCCTGGATATGGCTGTTGTCGTAGATTTCGATCCGCTGCGGCGGTTCGGCGAGTTCGAACAGGTCCGCCAGTTCGCGGAGCAATTTGCCCTGCGTCGTCGATTCCGCCAGCCGCCGGTCGAGCGCTTCCATGGCGTTGCGCGAGGCCTGCGCGACCAGCCGGACGCGATCTCCGCGTTGAGGGTTAGTGATTACAACCTTGCCGCCCGCCCGCCCGGCCAGCGCTTCTGCAAGAAGCGGCCCTTCGGGCAGGTCGCGATCGAGAAGGATGGTGCGCGGAGGCGGTACATCCTCATAGAATTGTGCAAGGAAGCTGGTGAAGACATCCTCCTCGCTCAGGTCTTGTGTGTGCGTCGGAAAGAACGCGCGGTGCCCCCAATTCTGCCCGCCGCGGATGAAGAAAGCCTGGATGCCGACCTGCCCAGCCTTGGTGGCCAGCGCGAAGATATCCGCGCTGCCAACCCCTTCGGCGTTGATCGCCTGTGAGCCCTGGATGAACGTCAGCGCGCGGAGGCGGTCGCGCATTATCGCGGCGGATTCGAAATCGAGTGCTTCCGCTGCGGCCTCCATCTGCCCACCCAGCTTGGTTTGCACTTCGGTTGATTTACCTCCGAGGAAGGCCTTGGCATCCGCGACCAATTCGCCATAGCCAGCAGCATCAATCCGCCCCGTGCACGGTGCCGAGCAACGCTTGATCTGGTAGAGCAGACAAGGACGGTCGCGATTGTTGAAGAAACTGTCGGTGCAACTGCGGAGCAGGAACAGCTTCTGCAACGCATTGATGGTCGTGTTGACCGAGCCGGCGCTGGCGAACGGACCATAATAATTGCCCTTGGCCTTGCGCGCGCCACGATGTTTCTGGATGCGAGGGTAGGCGTGATCCGAGCGCAACAGAATGAAGGGAAAGCTTTTGTCATCGCGCAGCAGAACGTTGTAAGCCGGGCGATAGCGCTTGATCAGTTGTGCCTCGAGCAGCAGCGCCTCGGCTTCGCTGTTGGTCGTGACGATCGTCATGCTGCGCGTCTGCGCGATCATCCGGCGCAGCCGATTGGGCAGGCGTTCGACCTGCGTATAGTTGGTTACCCGGTTCCTGAGCGCCCGGGCTTTGCCGACATAAAGCACATCGCCGCGCGCATCGTGCATCCGGTATACGCCCGGCTTGGTCGGCAGTGTTTTCAGGACATTGCGGATCGCAGAGACACCGGCCTCTAGATCGGGCTGGTCCACGCCGCGGACGGTGTAGGTTTGCTTTTCCTCGTTGAAACGATCCGGCGCGTCGGGGATGGACATGCAGCGGCTATATCACCCTTCATCCAGAAGGGGAGCCGTCATGCAGCCCTATTTGATGGCCGCGAGATCCGTGCCGGCTTTTGCCAACAAGTCGTCGGTGATGACACCGTTCGAGAAGGGCTGAAGCTGCTTCAATGACATCGCCTTGAACTGTTCATAGGCGGGATGCGTGGTCAGACCGGGAAAGTCGGTATCAAGCATGGTCTTGGTCGCCGGGTTGGCGACAAGCTGTTCGATTGGCGAATCGATCGAAAACGCAGATGCGACAGCCGCAACCACTGGTGCCGGAGTCATTTGGGCAGCAATAGGTGCAGAAAGGCTGGCGATCAGGCCCGAAGTAAAAATGGCGATCATGGTCCGCATCATAACATCCTCTTCTCTTAGTCTTTTGGCCCTAGTTCAGTCTTGCAATCGTCGTGTCAACCAATCCCTTGTCGGCCTTCGCGTCATGGTTTGCAGCGATCAATCGAGCTGCAGCAGCAGTCGCAGCCTCTGCTGCGCGGGCGCGAACATCAGCGACAGCAGCACGTTCTGCGGCCCCAATTTTTTCTTCGGCCGATTTCGTGCGGCGCGCAATCAGCGCAGTCGCATCGACCTTTGCCTTGGCGATGATCAGCTTCGCTTCGTCTTCGGCCGCAGCCTTGAGCGCTTCGGCATCCTTGGCCGCGCCGCGAACCTTCTTTTCATATTCGGACTTGAGTGCTTCCGCTTCGGCACGCAGGCGCGAGGCGGCGTCAAGTTGCTCCTTGATTCCATCAATCTTCTTGTCGAGCGCAGCAGCAATGATAGACGGCACCTTCGCATAGAGCATGATGCCAAACACGAAGACCATTGACGCAGCGACCCAACCGCCAGGTGTCAACAAGAGAGCTGTAGGCGCCTCGTGATGTTCGGCAACCGCACTCGCCGCCTCTGCTGCAAACACCGCAAGATCAAGCATTGCCCATTACCGCCTTCACTGCCTTTGCCACCTGCGCGGGTGTAACTTTTGCACCCGAGACTTTTGCTACGATGTCTTGCGCCGCATCCACGGCAACCGCTTCCAAACTTTCGAGCGCGCCGGCGCGTGCCTTGGCGATGCTCTTCTCGGCTTCCGCAACCTTAGCCGCAATTTCGGCATCAGCCTTTGCCAGCCTGTTTTCGGCATCCTTGGCCGCTTTTGCCTTGGCCTGCGCGGCAACCGCCTGAGCGCCTGCCCTTGCCGCGGTGTCAGCTGCTTTTGCGCGTTCCTCAGTCTCGTGAGCGTCGGCGCGAGCCCGCTCGGCCGCAGCGAGATCGCCCGCAATCTTGGCGTCCCGATCATCCACCGTCTTTTCGATCTTGGGGAGCATTCCTTTCCCAATTCCGAAATAGATGACAGCCAGCACCAACAGCAGCCAAAGCCACTGCGACTGATAGACAAGCAAGAGTTGATTGATCTGAGGCATTTCCCAAACTTTCCTGTAGCCGCTCCGGCTTGGCCGGAGCAGCGCAGTTGCGTCGATCAGACGGCGTACAGGATGATCATGGCGACCGCGAATGCGATCAGGCCAAGCAATTCAGCGGCAGCGAAGCCAATGAAGAGGCGGCCCTGCTGGCCATCGGCAGCAGCGGGATTGCGCAGCGCGCCCTGAAGGAACGAACCGAACACATTGCCCACGCCGGTGGCAGCAACGCCAACGCCGATCGCGGCAAGACCGGCACCAATTACTTTTGCAGCTTCGAGATCCATGATTAACTCCTTTTGAAATTCCGTTGGTGGTTGAAATCAGACCCTAGTGCAGGTGCACAGCGTCATTGATGTAGAGCGAGGTCAGAAGCGCGAAAACATAAGCCTGGATCGCGCAGACCAGCAGTTCAAGCGCATTGACTCCGGCAATGAAGACGAAACTCAAGACCGAAATACCATAGCCCAAAGCGGTGCCCGAGTTGATCCCGTCGACGATAAAATAGCCGAATACCTTAACAAGGATATGGCCTGCGATCATCGCGACAAACAATCGCAGCGCGAGGCTGAACGGCCGCACGAGAAACGAGACAAATTCGATTGGCACAATCAACAGCTTGAGAAGGAAAGGGGTGCCGTGTGGCACGAACAGCGAGAAGAAATGCAATCCGTGCTTCCAGAAGCCAACAATCAGAACAATAGAGAAGCTGATAATTGCCAGAACGCCGGTTATAGTAAATTGGCTTGTGACCGTGAACGGATGCGCCGCTTCAATGATGCCGAATGGCATCATTCCCATCAGGTTCGAAAACAGGATGAAAATGAACACGGTGAAAATCCACGGTGTATATTTGCGGCCTTCGGGGCCAATATTGGTGAGCGCCATGCCGGAAATGAAGCTGGTCACGCTTTCGACTGCCGCTTGCCAACGACCCGGGACAAGATCGCGCTTCATCCCGCCCCACATGAAGAACAGGATCGAGCCGAGCACGATAAGCATCCACAGCGCGGAATTGGTAAAATGAAACGGTGTGCCATCGAGAACCGAGCCGCCAAGCGACTCGATCTGGAACTGGTGCATGGGGTCGATCTTGACTTCGGCCGCGGCGCTCATTTGAATACCCTGTTCTTCTCGTATCGCGGACAACGCCTATTCGGCGCGTTCCTTTGAAATCCTTATCACCTGGCTGATGGCCGCGCCGAACCCGAGGAACAGCATGATCAGCAACCCGGCAGGCGCGGTCCCGGCAAAGCGATCAATCACCCAGCCGATTAGCGCCGCACCCAAAGGTGCCCCCAAAAGCGTGGAAAGGACGCGCTGCCCTTGGCCGGCGCCCTTGCCGGTCAGCGCCGCTGGATTGGCCAGTGGCGATGTCCGCTCCTGTTCAGCGCGTCTGGCCCTGCGAAGCTGTTCATCAAGCGATGCCAGCCGCGGGTCTTCCGTGCCGTTGGGGGCCTGATCAGGGTCATTCGCAGCCATGTCGATTCGTCCACTCAGATAAGGGAAAACCGCCATGAAAACGGGCAACCCCGCCAAGGCGCGCTCCCCTTAGGAAGCGGGCGCGTCCAAGTCAACCGATGCGTTGTGCAGTGCGGCGAATGACGACGACCCGTTATAGTATCCCGACAGCCAAACCGGCCGCTGCACATAGACCAAGCGTCCGCAACACAGACCAGTTGGCGACGAACAGCAAACCGAAAGCGAGCAAAGCAAGGCCCGCCGCAACAACGTCGAAAGTTGACCAGACTGGTGCGGAATAGCGCACAAACCCGGCTTCGACGGTCTGAACCCGGGTAAACAGGACATGGAGCGCAAACCACAGGCTGAGATTGGCGATGACGCCAACGACCGTGGCTGTGACTGCAGCCAATCCCCCCTTGAGGCGCGTGGCATGCCGCAACCGGTCGATCCACGGCGCAAAGGCGAAGATCCACAGGAAGCAAGGCGCAAAAGTCACCCATGTTGTCAGCGCCGCGCCCGCCAGCCCGGCGACAAGGGGGGTGAAGGGTTCCGGCGTGCGGAACGCCGCCAAAAAACACACAAACTGCGTGACCATGATCAGCGGCCCGGGCGTAGTTTCTGCAAGGCCAAGTCCGTCGGCCATCTCGCCGGGCTGGAGCCAGCCGTATGACTGCACCGCTTCCTGCGCCATATAGGCCAGCACTGCATAGGCACCACCGAAGGTGACGACCGCGAGTTTGGAAAAAAAGACGCCGATTTTCCATAACTCGTGATCAGGACCTAGCGCGAGCAACACCAGCAGCATCGGCGCCGCCCAGACAAGCAGCCATCCGAAAACGGTACGGAGCGTCGCCCCCCAAGGCGGTTTTGGTCCCGGATCGGAATCCACAGCCGCCTGACCAGGCGTCAGCCATTGGGGGTTCCAGGCGGACACCAAAATACCGAGCACGCCTGCGCCCAGCACGAGCAGCGGGAATGGAAGGTTGAAAAGAAACAGTCCCGCAAACGCGGAAATCGCTAGGATCCGTTTGAAGGAGGTATTGAGCGTTCGTCCGGCAATCCGCACCAACGCCTGCACGACGATCGCGAGCACCGCTGCCTTGATGCCGAGAAACAGCGCGGCAAACCAGCCAAGCCCCGCTGCGTATGCATAGAGGATCGAAAGGCCAAGGATTACCAACGCACCTGGGATGACGAACAGAAGCCCTGCCGCCAGCCCACCCTTCACGCCATGCAACCGCCAGCCGATATAGGTCGCAAGCTGCTGTGCCTCGGGTCCAGGAAGCAGATGGCAGAAGTTCAGGGCGTGGAGATAATCGGACTCGTCGATCCAGTTGCGATCTTCGACCAGTTCCTTGTGCATGAGCGCGATCTGCCCAGCAGGACCGCCAAAATTGATCAGCCCAATCCGCCCGAAGACACGGACAAGGTCAGGGAAAGTGGGTTGCGATTGGGAAGGGGTTTTTGCCAAGTCACATCCTCCATATCCGCAAACCGGCGGGTGAGAGGCAACACTTGGGCGTAAATGCCTGACCGGGAGGTTGCTTCGTCCCAATCGTACGACTCTATTCAGCCAGAACTGCTCTTGGCAAGCGCCATTTTTATGCGGGATGCATCTCAGGGGACCGTGATTGGGACAACATATCCCAAATTTGCATCGCATCGTCCGAATTTTGCCGAGAGCAAAGCAAATCTATCTTGCTTTATGTCCATCAATTTAGTGGATTATAAACTCGAGCGATTGAACACGATTTGAACCAAGGAGAGCGGGATGACGAGCGATCAAACAAATCAACATCAAGGCGATACCAGACCTCCCTCTGGTGAGGCCATCGAACTCTTGCGCCAATCATTGGACCGAATCAGATTTGGCTCAATCCAGCTCACGGTTCATGATGGCAGGCTCATCCAGCTCGACATCACCGAGAAGCGGCGATTTCCATCAGAGTAGAGTGACCTTCAACCCTCCCAAGGGACCTGGATGCAGACCGGTCGACCGGATGCGTCGCATTTTTTTGACAAAGGCGACACATCATGCCGGAATTGAACCTTGAATCCCTGATCGCACTACTCCCGTTTGTCGGGGTCGGTTTCCTTGCCCAGCTTGTCGATGGCGCACTGGGAATGGCGTTTGGCGTGATCACAAACACGATGCTGGTCAGCGTGCTGGGTCTGGCGCCGGCGCGCGCTTCGGCGAGTGTCCATCTGGTCGAGACATTCACCACGGCCGCCTCTGCGATCAGCCATGCGTTCCACAAGAATGTAAACTGGAAATTGTTTGCGCGTCTGGTCGGCCCGGGCATGATCGGGGGCGTGACAGGCGCCTATCTCCTGTCCAACATCGACGCGAAGGCAGCCAAGCCAGTCGTCATGGCCTACCTTGCCGGGATCGGGGTTTACCTGCTCTGGCGTGCATGGCGGCTCGATCATGGCGCAGCGCCGAAAGCGGCCCGGGTGGTGGAACCGCTCGGGTTGATTGGGGGCTTTCTCGACGCCGCAGGTGGCGGCGGCTGGGGCCCGGTCGTCACGTCCAACCTGCTGGTTCAAGGGACTGACCCCCGGACAACCATCGGCACGGTCAACACGGCAGAATTTTTTCTGACTGTTGTCATTTCGCTTACCTTTATCATGACGATTGGTTTGCAGGCTTTTACGATCGCAACCGTTGGCATCCTGATCGGTGGCCTCATGGCGGCACCGCTTGGCGCGGTCCTCGCCAAACGCATTGAGCCGAAAAAGCTGTTGCTGATGGTCGGCTGCGTCCTGACCATGACGAGCCTGTTCAGCCTCTATAAGGCTTTGGCATAGCCCCGCGAATCGCAGGGCGACGTTTGCCCGCACAAAAAGGATGATGACGATGCATGCACGATATTTTGCCGGTGCAGCGTTATTGGCACTCGGCACAGCTCCGGCGATGGCGCAGGATAAGTCGGGTGATGCCGTACTGGATCGCCTCAACGCCCTTGAAGCGCGGGTTCACCAGCTCGAGGAACGCAATGCCCAGCTTGAGGCCGCCGCTGTCGAACAACAATCGCGTTTGGAACGCGTCGATGTGCGGTCGGCAAAGGCAGCGCAACCCGGCGTGTCGCCCACCTTTGCCGATGTGGGCGACAATTTCACCGTCAAGCCGCGCGGCGTGTTTCAGATCGATTATGCCGACAATAATGAACGCGCTGGCGGTTATGATTACAGCAACGGGACGGACATTCGCCGTACACGTTTCGGCTTTGACGGGACTGCCTACAAGAGTTTCAAATGGCGGATCGAAGCCGAGCTCGTGAAGAACTCGGTGAATTTGCTCGACGCCTATTTGACCTATGCCATCAACCCCAAATGGTCGGTGACGGTCGGACAGCAAAAGGCACCCTATGGGCTGGAGGCGAACACATCGGACTCCGCCAACACGTTTCTCGAGCGCGGCATGGCAACCAACGCATTTGGCGCGATAGGTGCTGATCGCCGTGTGGGGGCGAACCTCGCCTTTCAGACGGCCCGGCTCAATGCAGCGATCGGCCTGTTTGGTTCGGGAGAGGCCGTCACGCGCAACGCGGTCACGCCGGATGAAAGCT
>JANNLW010000490.1:0-6954 GCA_031397145.1 Sphingomonadales bacterium
CCTGGCACGCGATGCGGCGTTTGCGCCGTTTCTCCTCCTCGGCGCCGACTGCGTTGCGTTCATAAACCAGAACATGGTCGGCCGAATAGATTCGCGATCTCGCAATCAGGATTCTCAGGCTCAGGTAAAGGTCATCAATCAAATGTGGCGGAGTAGGGTGGTGCAATGCCCGCCGGATCATGAACATCGCGCCATCGACCCCGATCACTCCGACAGTCTCACTTTCGAGCTTCTTGATCGCCTCCTCGAGGCGCCAGTACAGCGCTCCGATCGCGCTTGTCGCAGACTCGCGCCGGTTCGAATAGACGAGCCGGGCCGTCACACACCCGATCGATGCATCCGCAAACGGCCTTGCGAGTTCGGATGCACAACGGGCGTCGCTCACGACGTTGGCATCTGTAAACAGGATCAATTCACTGTCGGAACGGGCGACGAGCAGGTTCATTCCACATGTCTTGCCCGCGCGCATTGTGCCAACCACGAGATCGACCCTGTCCGCAAAGGGCGCGAGCAACGCTGCTGTCGAATCCGAAGGCGCATCGGCGTAGACATGAATTGTTGCCGGGCCATAGTCGGCCGCCATCTCGAGAAGTCGCTCGATCTTGGCGACGATCAGCTTTTCTTCATTATAGGCGCAAAGGCAAATGGCGAGCGAAGGTCGAGGCCGGTTTTGGGAGGCCATGCGGGGGGAAGGGATTTTTCTGATGAACAGGCGCAAGCTCGCTGGATAAAAAGCAAAGCAATGACCAGCGAGCGCCAGCAGGGCCAGCGCCAGTACTGTGAACGTCGCGGACAATGCTGATCCGAACACTCATCCTCCATCGGCAGGACATCCCTGTCGCAGATGATTGTTAACGATCTGTCACACCCTCTTGTCGCGGATATGCGTCACTTTCCCGATCTGTTTACCTTGTGGCAAGGTTTTCGCCGCAGTGCAGCGATCAGACGTTTTGGGGGACTCCATGTCGTTCATCCGAGTCGAGTGAGGGTTTTATATGCGTCGGATCATCCTTTCGTTTGCGGCCTTTGCGCTTTTCACGCTGACTGGTTCAGGTGCCATTTATCCGGCACCTGCATTCGCATCGGCAGGAGATGTTGCCGAAACCTATGTCCTCGGGATCGATGACAGGATGTCGCTCAATGTCTATGGAGAGGCCGGGCTGACCGGAGAACAACAGGTCGGACCCGATGGATCGATCTCCGTACCCCTGATCGGAAAAGTTCAGGCCGCAGGCCGGACGGTTGATGTTGTAAGTGGCGAAGTCCGCGAACGTCTGGCCATGGGTTTTCTCAAGAATCCCAGCGTCTCGATCACGATCCTGACCTTTCGGCCATTCTACATTCTTGGTGAGGTCAACCGGCCGGGAGAATATCCCTATCGCAAGGGAATGTCGGTCTCTGACGCGGTCGCGACCGCCCAGGGGTTCAGTTATCGCGCCCGGAAAAAATATGTATTTGTAAAGCGCCGAGGCGCACCCGATGAGCAGCGGCTTGAACTTCGCCCCGACCTGCTGGTGCAGCCAGGTGATACGCTGCGGATTGGCGAGCGCTATTTTTGAGATGTTTGTGTCAGTCAGGTCGGCACAGCGGGCCCGATATCCCTCCCGTCTCCGCTTCAGCCATGCCGTCGCTGGATCGTTTCTGGCGATCCAACTTTCGCAGCCGACAAGCGCGCTGGCTCAAACCTATGGCCCATTGCTGGATACCGAGATCCCGTTCGCGGTTCCGAGCGTTCGTAACAAAACCGTTGTTGAACGACCACGTCCGGAACTGGCCCCGCAAGGTGTCGGCGCTGGAGGATTCAGGCTCTTTCCCGAAATCAGCCTTGAGCCGGGTTTTTCGAGCAATGTGCTGGGGTCCAATATCAATGCGCGCAGCGACGGGTTCATTACCGTGCAACCCAAGCTTCGTGCCGAAAGCCAATGGTCGCGGCATGCTCTCAATGTTTCGGCTGATCTGGTTGCAAAACGTTATGCTAATGTGTCTGCCAAGAATGAGGATGGCTTTCGCATAAGGGCAGACGGCAGGCTCGATCTGCACGGTGAAAGCAACATCGTGGCTGCGCTTGGTTTTGAGCGGACATTTGAAGAACAGTACACCGGTTCGTTTCCGGTAGATGGCGGCGCATCGATTGCCGTTCGCCATCCTGTCGCTTCGGTTCGCGGCACCTATGTTGCCAATCGGCTCAGGCTGATTGCGAGCACCGCCTTTGACGGATTCGACTATTCGGACACGACCACGCTCGGCGGAACGCCGCTTGATCAGGACTATCGCGATCGCAAGGTTTATCGCCTCAGCGCTCGTGCCGAGTACCTGTTCGCAGCGGATAGCGCTGTCTTCTTGCAGGCAACGCATCGAAGCACGCGCTATGATGACCGGTCGAGTGCGCTGACGGATCGTTCCAGCAAGGAAGTTCGGGTTGTCGCCGGTCTGGTCACCGATGTTACACCGATCATCCGCGCCGCTCTCGGCGTCGGCTATGCCGATCGGCAATATGGCCAACCGGGAATCCGTCCCGTTCGCGACGTGGTTGCTGATTTGCGTGTGGATTACAACGTGACGCAGCTCTCGACATTCTCGCTCATCGGCAGCCGCGGCATCGAAGAAGCCATTGTTCCAAATGCTGCGGGATATATCGCCAGCAAGATGGGGCTTCGCGTTGATCACGAACTGCTGCGCAACCTTATGGTTAATTTTGGCGCCGACTATCAGCGCGACAATTTCAAGGGAATCGCGCGCCTTGACCGTCTCGTCCGGATCAGCACGGGCGCCGCGTATACCATGTCTCGTAACGTCGTGATCACACCTGCGCTCGATTATGTCCATCGAAGAAGCAGTGGCGCGTTTGCTGGACCCAACTTCAAGGAGGTGCGGTTTGTCATGCGCGCTTCGTTTCGATTCTGAAGGTGATCATGTCGCAGGCGGCAACGCGTGCGCATTTTCACCAAAGCTAGTCCGCGACTTTAACCACGGGGAACCGTAATGTACCAAGACAGGATCGCACGGTTCGATGATCGACAGGATCTTGCCGGGCTCTACTCCCGGTTCAAGCGACATACGCCGTTAGGCGGGGTGATTATCTTTTCCTTCGTCGTCCTTGCGATCATCGCAACCCAGTTCATGCCCAAAAAATATACGGGCAAAGTTCAGTTGGCCTTTGCTCCGCAGAGCTCGATTATCAAGAACATCGCTGATCCAGGCTTGAGCGACCTTGCCCGCGAAGCCGAGATCGAGGCCCAGCTCCAGTTTGCCCGATCGCTTGCGGTTGCAAACCAGGTGGTCACGACTCTTGGTCTTGCAAAAGATCCGGAAATTGCGAACGAAGCCAAGCGCTTCACGTCGGGAGGGGCCGATGCGGTTGCAGCGGCAGTACTCGAAAACTTTGGCGCCCGGCGGGTTGGCCAGACACCGCTGATCGAACTGACGTTTACCTCGAGCAATCCGATCACGGCGGCCAAAGTGGCCAACGCATTTGCTGACAGTTACCTTCAAAACCAGGTCACGCAAAAACTGGCCCAATCCAAGTCCACTCTTGGTCAACTCGACGCGCGTGTCGAATTGCTTCGGTCACAGGCTGAAAGCGCAGATGCCGCAGTCGCCGATTATCGCGTCCGGAACAACCTGATCGGCAACCCGGATTCCGTGGCGCTTGAGCAGGAAATCTCCGCAATCAGTACCGATCTTGCCAATGCCAGGGCGGTTTCGGCGGAAGCAAACGCAAGACGCGCGGCGGCGGGCCGGTCAACGATAATCGGGAGCAATAGCGGGCCAATCGACAACAGCACATTGTCGGGACTTCGGGCGCAACGCGCCGAAGTGGTTCGCAAACAGGGAGCGCTCTCCGCGCGCTATGGAGAGCGGCACCCGCTCATCATCGACACGCAGGAAGAACTGGCGCGCATAGACGGCGAAATCCGGTACGAAATGCGCGGTCTTTCGGCATCTGCCGGGGCCGAATCCAGTATCGCCCAAGCCCGGGCCGGATCGTTGGCGGCCAGCCTTGGCAATGCGCGTTCGCGGCTGGTGGCCAATGTGCGCGGCGGCGTCGGTCTGGCAGATCTTGAACGCAAGGCTTCGATTGCCCGCGAGCAGTACCAGAACCTCCTTGGCACACGGAGCCAGGAAACGGCCCGGCGTGCACTTTTCCAACCGGATTCCCGGCTTGTCTCGCCGGCGACTCCGCCACTATCGGCCAGTTCGCCAAACCTTATGGTCAATATTGTCCTTGGATTCGCACTTGGCCTCGCCATTGCTCTTGCCACCGCCTATTTCCGCGAGCGCTGGTCTCAGTGCCTGAATACGATTGATGATATTGATCGCCTTCTGGGCGTTGAATTTCTCAATTCGGTGCCAACGCTCCGGTCGTCGATTGACGCTCCAAAGACGAATGACCCGTCCGAAGCCGTCGTGCTTCATCCGCTCTCTTCATACGCGGAGGCCTTTCGAAGCCTCGCCACCACGCTTCTCTACCGCGCACGGGAATCTGGCGACGGCCGAGGCAAGGTGATTGGCATAACATCCTCGCTCCCCAAGGAGGGCAAGACGACAACGTCGATATCTGTCGCGCGCGTGCTCGCGCTTTCGGGAAAGAGCGTCGCAATCATGGACGCCGATTTGCGACGGCGCTCAATCACACAAGCCCTGGCGCCGGAAGCCGCAAAGGGCTGGGTCGAGGTCGTCGAAGGCTCGGCCAGTTTGAAGGATGTGATGATCACCGATGGGACAGGGGCTACTCTAATCCCGGCCGCACCCAATGCCCATCTTGCCGCGAGCCCCTTCAGCGGGCCTGCGTTCGCGCAGTTGATGCAGGAACTCCGCCGATCTTTCGACGTGATTGTGGTCGACACGGCTCCTGTGCTGGCTGTCGACGATACGCGGGTTCTGCTTGGCCATCTCGATGCGCTGGCGATGCTGGCACGCTGGCGCCAGACGCCGGTCAAGGCGATTCGCGCCGCGCTGCATCAGGTCAGGTCCGTTGGCGGGACCGTTGTTGGCGTCGCAATGACGATGGTCGATCTCAAGAATCAGGCGCGGTCAGGTTATGGCGATGCGTCCGATTATTATGCCGACATGAAAGAATACTACGCGACCGAATAACCCCGGCCGCCGGAAAAGGAGCATTTGGTGACACAATCGCTGCTTCAATCGGGGCAGGTCAATAATCCGGCTGCGTGTCTGGAACGACCGCCGCATCCTCTTGCGCGACTGGAGAAAAGGATCGGCCAACTCGCAATGGCCCGGCTCTATTCGATGGTCGATCAGGGTGCGTCCGGCGTGGCAAATATCATTGCGCTGGCCATCCTCGGTCGTGCCCTTCCGGTCGAGCAATTCGGTGCGATCGGGATGATGATCGGGTTGCACTATTTTGTCGCCGGATTTCATCGTTCTGCAATCGTGCTTCCCTATCTGACGGTTCATCACACAGAACGAGAATCTACCGCCGCGCATGCCGAGAATTCAGCCTGGTGGTGGATTTCAATAGCTGGAGCGCTCGCGGTGTCTGCGCTGCTCGTGGGTGCGGGACTGATGATTTTTCTGATTGCCCCGGTTGCACCGACTGTGCGCTGGCTGGTCACACCGCTTTTTCTGGCCGCGATGGTTACTCCGGGCATGCTCGCGGCCGAATTTACGCGCCGTTGGCTGTTCAAGATCGAACGCGCCGATCTCGTCGCGGCTTTTGCCGTGATTTATTTCTGCGTTCTCATTGGCGCTGCGATTGTCGCAACGCGCGTGAGTTCTGCCGCTGCTGCAGGCGCATTTACATGGGCGGCCGCCAGCCTTTGTGTGACCGTTCTTGCGTTGTGCGTCCTGCGGCCGGTGCGTGTCTTGCGCCAGGTCGTCAGACGGATCATCCATGATCATCGGCGCGAGGCAGGCTGGCTTGCATCGGCAAATTTGCCCTATTCGGTCTATGGTAGCGCGACAATCGTGATCTTTATCGGGATGCTTGTCGGGCCCGTCGCGGCGGGCATCTTCACGGCAGCGCGAACCTTGATCAATCCGGCCATGAGCATCGTATCGGCGATCGATTCGACCGACAAACCTCGCGCAACGCGGGCGCTTGCCGAGAACGGCATGGCAGGACTACATCGCGCGATAACACGGACCCGCGCGTTGATCGCGTTGACAACCGGTGCCTATCTCGGTGCAGTTGCACTTTGGGCGGATCAGCTAGCGACGCTGGTCTATGATGAACACTATTCAAATGTGACCGTTGAAGTGCGGCTTCTCGCGCTTGCCTATTTTCTTGCCGGTCTCAACCAGCCCTCGGAAACACGCCTGATCGTCTTGAAAGCGGGCAGGGCGATGCTGATTGTACGTTCGATCACAGCCCTATTCGCGATTGTCAGCCTGGCTGTCGCCTCATCCTGGGGTGTTGCGGGAATGGCCATCGCGGTCACCGGAATCCAGATGCTCAACCTCTTGCTGTTGTGGCTCGCAGAACGCCGCGTTGTTTCTCAAGGGATCTCCAAATGATCGCAAATAGTGTCACGCACCCGAGATTTTCGATCATTATCCTGACCTATGCGCGTGAGGCGATCCTCGCCGAAATGCTCGACAGGATTGCGGGGCATTTGCAAGGTCGATCCGATTATGAATTGCTTCTTGTCGACAATAATATCGAAGCTGTCGGACGCGCCGCGCAACTTGCGCCCTTCAACGCCGCCAAGGTGCTCTGGGATGGACGCAACAAGGGTGTTGCCGCTCGCAATCACGGCATCGATGTTGCACGCGGTGAGTTCATCATCCTGCTCGATGATGATGTTTTCGTTGATACACCGGACTTTCTTGACCGGTTTGGCGCGCTATTCGATGCCGAAGAAACCCTTGGTTCGGTCACGACGCGAAAATATGTGCGCGGCGAGACACGCCGCAGGCTTGACCTGATTCCCCATACAGACAAATCGGTCGACCTGACCCGGCCATTCCATACGTTCCGCTTCGTTGGCGGCT
>JANNLW010000496.1:0-3395 GCA_031397145.1 Sphingomonadales bacterium
CCCGAGGCCTATCAACGCGCTTTTGCAGTTAATGCAACGGGGCCGGCCCTTGTTGGCAAGCATTTTCTGCCCCTTTTGAACAGGAATGAACGCAGTGTCTTTGCTGCACTTTCGGCTCGGGTTGGATCAACAAGTGATAACAGGCTTGGCGGTTGGCATGCCTATCGTGCGTCCAAGGCCGCGCTCAACATGATCGTCCGAAACTTCGCGATTGAGCTTGGCGTGCGAAATACGAACGCCATTGCCGTAACCCTGCATCCAGGGACCGTGGATACAGCACTTTCCGAACCCTTTCAGGTTCGGGTTGCGCCGGAAAAACTGTTCACTCCGGAACAGGCAGCGCGACACTTGTTAGCGGTTGTTGCCCACCTCGAAGCCGAAGATTCGGGCTACCTGATCGCCTGGGATGGACAAAAGATCGACCCCTGAAAGCGCCAACCGGCTGTCTACCTCAATCGCCGGTCAGGATGCGATCGACCAGCTGTTTCACCGTTGGCACAAAGCCGTTGGAGTAGAAGGGATCCCTCTTGAAGCGGAAAGCGGCGTGTCCTGCGAACATGAGGTTTTCATCGACTGGCCCTCCATGCGCAATATCCTGCAGCGTTTTCTGGATACAGAAGCTGCGCGGATCTGCCAGATATCCCGTTGTGTAGTCGTCATGATCTTTCCACGCAGAAAAGCCGCAATGTGAGAGACAACCCATGCAATCAGTCTGATCCTTGCGGATCATATCGCGTTCAGGGACCGTGACGAATACCAATGTATTGTCGGGCGTTTTAAGCGCGGCGGTAAAGCCCTGTCCGAACCATTCGCGCGCGCGCAGCAAATCGCCTCGCGTTACCCAGTAATTTTTTCCCTTCACACCAACATCGAGCTGGTGGGTGTGATCGCCGGCCTGTTCGCGCGAATAGGGTATCTGGCGTTCCGAGCGCGCCTCCAGATTGCGCAGGAACGGCGTGCGCACGGCACTTGAATAGAAACCGGTAGGCGAGAATTTATGGAGCAGGACATCTCCGTCCTCCAGCGTCATCAACCGGTCCTTCCACCCCTGGGGAATAGGGCTTTCCTTTGTGAGCAAAGGCCGCGTGCCGAACTGGAAGGCGATCTGGCCAAGTTCAGGATTATCGATCCAGTGCGCCCATTCCTTAAGGTTCCAGACGCCGCCGGCCATCACGATCGGCGTTTCATCCGAAATGCCGCCTTCGCGCATGGTTTCACGCAGGGCCTTGACGCGAGGATAGGGGTCTTCCGGTTTCAGCGGGTCCTCAGCGTTGGACAGTCCATTGTGCCCACCAGCCAGCCAGGGATCTTCATATACGACCGCTGACAGGAAATCGGCAGCCTTGGAATAGGCCCGTTTCCACAGAGCACGGAAGGCACGCGCCGAACTGATGATCGGCAAATAGGAAACGCCATAGGAAGACGTGATCTCGGAAAGTTTGTAGGGCATTCCCGCGCCGCAAGTCACGCCCGATACCATGCCCTTGGTCTTTTCGAGGATGCCATGCAGAATCTGCTGTGCACCGCCCATTTCCCAAAGCACATTGATGTTGATCGCACCTTTGCCACCCGAGATTTCCCATGCCCTTTGAACCTGTGCGACGCCGCCATCGATCCCGTATTTGATCAGTTCTTCATGGCGCTCCCGGCGTGTGCTCGATGCGTAGACCTGCGGGATGATCTTGCCGGTTGGATCATAACTGTCAGCATTTACTGCTGAAACCGTTCCAATTCCGCCCGCCGCAGCCCATGCTCCGGCGCTGGCGTGATTGGTCGCCGAGACACCCTTGCCGCCTTCGATCAGCGGCCAGACTTCACGACCTCGATAAAGAATTGGCTTCAAACCCTTGAACATCCCCACTCCTGTCAACACCCCTTATCGCCCATATAATACTGTGTTTCGGAAATGCGCGGCTTTTTTCAGCGCTTCCGCAAAAGGGCTCCGGGGCGTCGCATTACCCCCTCATAAAGTGCTCCATATGCCTTGATCATACGACGCTCGTCATAGGCATTTTGGGCGAGCGCGCGGTTTGCCTTACCCAGTGTCATGCGAAGTGCCGGACTGTCGCAGAGACGTCCCAGAGCGTTGGAAAATTGGTCTTCGCGGGAAGAGGGGACGACAAGGGTTTGGTTGCGGGGGGACACAATGCTCCTGATATCGCCAACGTCGGTTGATACAACCGGAAGTCCCGCGGCCATTGCCTCGACCAGAGAGACAGGAAACTGCTCACTGTCCGATGAAAGTGCAAAGATGTCGAACCATCCAAGATAGCGATGCGGTGCTGGAAGGAAGCCCGGCATCAAAACGCGATCGGCGACGCCGAGTCGCTCGGCTTCTCGAACTATCGCGTCCCGTTCAGGGCCTTCGCCAACGATGACGAGCCTGACATTATTCCCGAGCTGAGCGACCGCCCGAACCAGCCGAGGCAAGTTTTTTACCGCGCGAAGCCCCGCCAGCGTGCCGATGATGACATCGCCTTCGCGGCGAGTGAAACCGGGGATGCTGTCTGGTTCCGGTGCGCGCGCATAGGCCGTCGTCTCGATGCCATTGGCAATGCGGGTCAGCTGGCTGACCGGTTGCCGCCAAATACTCGTTGCGATCGATTCAAGCGTGTGGCTTGGCACGACCAGCGTCGCTGCTGCGGGGAGGCACAAACGGCGGAAACTATTTCGCCGCCAATTCAATCCATTGGCTTCATCGGCGTTGAAACCATCCTCATGATGGATCAACGGCGGGCCATTGCGTCCAAACAGGCGGCGTGCGCCGACGGCATCCATTGCACCCCAATTATAGGTCAGGACGAGGTCAAACCCGCGCATGTAGTTCGCCAGCTGTCGATAGCGGCGCAGACCGGGCCTGCCGTGAAGGGCGGGCGCACTCTGTTCTGGAAAAACCACGTCAATTGCAGGATCGATTGCCTCTTTCGCAGACAGCGCCTCCGGCACGGCTGAGATTATGACGTGTTCAGCACGTTTCCCGAAGGCGTTTATCAAGCGGACTGCCCGCGCTTCCTTCCCGCCAAGTGCAAAGGTTGAATGGCAGTGAAGAATCCTGGGACGCGTCACCGCGTAACCAATTCGAGCAGCCCATCGATCGCCGTGATTGCAGCGGGCTCGTCAAGCTCGGGCGGATGGCCGGTTCGCGGGATGATCGAGAGGGTGGCGTTTGGCAGTCGCTTGGCCATCGCAGCGACCGTATCTGTTGAAAGTATATCGGACGTCGCGCCCCTGAGGATCGTAACGGGTGCTTTGCCAAGTGCATCAAACGCGGGCCAAAGATCGACAGGCTCGCTCGGGCCAAAGATCGACAGGCTCGCTCGGGCGCCGTATCGGCTCGGCAATACGGGGATCATAATCCGGAATGATCCGCCCTTGCGCAGTAAGTCGATAAAGCC
>JANNLW010000501.1:0-1474 GCA_031397145.1 Sphingomonadales bacterium
GGCCGCATTTCATCCCAATGGGATTGCCGATACCGCGCAGGTATTCAACATGGGCCGAACCCTCGAACCGGGTACGGTCTCCGATCCAGAGCATGTGTGCCGAAGTGTCGTACCAGTCGCCTGTCAACGAATCCTGTCGCGTCAAGGCTTGCTCATAGGGCAAGAGCAACGCTTCATGACTTGTATAGAATTGTGTGCCTTTAAGTTGCGGTACGGTGTCCGGATTAATTCCGCATGCAGCCATGAAGTCCAGGGCTTCTCCGATCCGGTCGGCGACATCCTTGAACTTCTTGGTCCACGGTGAGCGGCCCATGAAATCATGCGTCCACGCGTGGACCTGATGAAGGTTTGCGTATCCGCCGCCTGCAAATGCGCGGAGCAGGTTGAGTGTGGATGCGGCTTGCGAATAGGCCTTGATCATCCGCTCGGGATCAGGTGTCCTGCCGGCCTCCTCGAATGCGATGTCGTTGATGATATCGCCACGATACGAGGGCAGGGATACGCCGCCAATCTCTTCGGTATCGCCCGAACGCGGCTTGGCAAACTGACCAGCCATTCGACCAAGCTTAATGGTCGGCAATTTGGATGCAAAAGTAAGCACCACAGCCATCTGGAGGAGGACGCGAAATGTGTCCCGAATGTTGTTGGGATGGAACTCCGCAAATGATTCGGCACAATCGCCGCCTTGTAGAAGGAACGCCTTGCCCTCTGCCACTTTGGCTAGGTCGGACGTCAGGTCGCGCGCTTCCCCGGCAAAAACAAGGGGAGGAAAATTGCCCAGCGTTGCGGTTGCGCGATCAAGCGCTGCCGTATCCGGATAGAAAGGCATCTGGCGCGCTTCATGCGCCTTCCAGCTCTCGGGAGACCAATTCTGTTTCATAGGTGCTGCGCATTGGGGAAAGTTACGTCGAAACGCAAGGAATTCGCGCTGTTATTGCTCGAAGCCATGCTTTCTGTCGGTATTGCGCGAATCCTTGGATCGATCTCGAGTTTTGTGTTTTCTGGCCCGTTTTGGAAAGATCGAAAACGGCCGCTGATCCATTTTCTTGCGTAGTTTCGGGCCAGCCCGTTCACAATTGGGCAACCATTTAAGCGCGTCAGCCATTAGGGAGTGCTTAAGAAATTGACCCCAAGCTCATCCAAACAACCGAAACAAGGGTAGCTGCGGTCATGAGCAAGAGCAATTTGAAATCCGGAACCTCGAAGCGTGCTATGGCCATAACGACTGTCATCGTTATTGCGTCGATCGCAATGGTGGCAGAAGCGCGACGGCGTCGCTACGTGCCGCCGCGGCTGCCGCCGGTTGTGGTCTTGGAGCCAATTCCTGCGCCTGCCCCGGCGCCTGCCCCGGCTCCTGCACCTGCACCTGCTCCTTCGCCTGCTCCTTCGCCGGCTCCGGGTAGTGATCCGATGGGTGTTCAGCTTCCGTCGATTGCGAGCAATTTCGATGTGAATGCCGAACTGGTCCCGGCTT
>JANNLW010000036.1:0-6952 GCA_031397145.1 Sphingomonadales bacterium
TCCTCGGTCAATCCGTCCGCCACCGCATCTGAATAGCGGATCGCCATGCAGCTGCGACACTGGTTGAAAAAGGCGATGCGCAGCCTCACCAGTTCAACCAGCCGCTCGGGCAAACTCCGGCTGACTTTCAGCGCACGGCCAAATTGCATCAGGCCAAGTGCCTGGTCCGGGCAGTGTGCGAAGTATCGCGTCAGGCCCTGCTCAAGCGCGCTGAGCTGATCGGGATGCACAGCCTCGCGCAGCCGAGGATCCCATTCTTCCGGTGCGAGCGTGGCGATGCGGCTCATACGATCCTCCCAAAAAAGCTTATGGCTCTAACCCGGATGATCGGGCAATCCTTGGAATTGGACAACTGGCAGATTCAATAGACGGTCTCATCTGATGCAACGTCACGCCAACCATGAGCTGAGTCGGATGCGCTGCCCCCGCGCGCTCGCCGATGTTGACCTGTTCAGTCCCGGCGCGGCAGAGCATTGGTACGAAGCCTATGCGATCCTCCACGACGAAGCTCCCGTGGTGCGTCTGGAAGGGCAGGGTCTTACGCCCGCGCAAGACGCCTTCATCCTCACAAAATACGAAGACGTTGCCCGCGTCGTGCGCGATTGGGATCGGTTCATGCCAACGCTTTCTCTGCTCGTGGCACAAATCCAGCACTCGGGGAAGCTCGCGCGTGACATGCCGGACATCGACGCGATGGTTCAATCGATCGTGGCGCTGCGTCCTACTCCCGATCTGTGGCGCGCGCACCGCCAGGAGCTGACGGACCCTTGGGTTGGTCCAGGTGCTAGGCGTCATGACGCGATGATCACAGGGCATGTCGACAATTTGCTCGACTCGATGGTTTGCGAAAGCGAGGCCGATTTCGTCGCTGCGTTCGCCCGTCCGCTGCCGCAACGGACAATGGCAACTATTCTCGGCTTCCCGCTTGGGGACATTCCCAAGCTTGAGATTTGGGGAAATGCGCAGGTGATGTCCTATGTCCACGGATGCGGACACAACAACATCCTGTCGCCCGAGCAAGCCCGCGAAAAGTTCCGCCTGCTCGCCGGTTTTTCTGAATATGTTCGGGATCAAGTGCGCGACAGGCGCGCCCGGCCGCGTGACGACATGATCAGCTTCCTGACGCGGGTCCATTACAAGGCGCTGGACCGCAAGCTGAGCGATGACGAAATCAACGGTATTGTCTATGCGATGGTGATCGGTGGGCTTGAAACCACTCAGTATGCGCTCGCCGAGCAGGCCCAACTGGTGTGCGAGACTCCCGGCCTGTTCGAGCGGCTCAAAGATGACCGCACGCAGATCCGGCCGTTCATCGAGGAGGCAATGCGGCTGCGATCGCCGACTCAAGGCCTGTCGACGCGCGTCACCACCCGAGATGAGGTGTTCCAGGGAGTGAATGTTCCCGCCGGCTCGACGCTGCACTTGCGCTGGGCCGCCGCCAATATCGATCCCGACGAGTTCGGGGATCCTCGTGAACTGAAGCTGGATCGCAAAGCTGTCACCCGGCACCTTGCCTTTTCGGCGGGGCCGCGGGTCTGCCCTGGCGCGGGCTTGTCGCGGCTCGAACAGACGATAGCGTGGAACCACTTGCTCGATCGCCTTGACGGGATCGATTATGCAGCGGGCAACACCTTCCTCCATCAGCCGGGCATCATGCTCGGAACGCTGGAACTCAGACTCAGGCTTACGCCCGCAAAGGAGGCAACCAAATGACGACATTGCTCGCACACGTCCGGATCAAGCCGGGTAAGGAGACAAAGTGGGAGTCGATCATCGCCGATATGGTCGCGCAGACACTTGCCACCGAAGACGGTGTCAGGCGCTATGAGTATTGGAAGGGGCAGGAGCCGAACGCCTATTATTGTTTGCTCTCCTTCGCTGACAAATGGGCATTTTACGAGCACCAGATGTCGGATCATCATGAGGGCCATGACTTCGGGGATGTGCTCGAAAGTATCCGGCTCGAATATGTTGATCCGGTCGAAGGTGCCGGGGGAGGGTTGACCCGCACGATCGACCTGCCTCTGCCCGTTGATGCCAGCGAAGCGCAACGAACTGCGCAGGCACGCTTTCCGCTCACCGTTCCGGATTGGTGGAGCAAGCGCAGGTGAACCGCGATCCCGAAATTCAGGCTCTGCTCGACAAGCAAGCCATTACAGAGGTCATCGCGCGTTATTCGCGCACGCTCGACTGGCTCGACGATGAGGGGCAGGCCGCATGCTATTGGCCCGATGCGGCGATTGATTATGGCTTCTTCAAGGGCACCGCATCTGACTTCGTCCCAGTAGTGATGCAGATCGAGCGGGCGAGTCAGCGCCGCTGGCATTTCCTTGGCGGCGTCCAGATCGCGTTGCTGTCGGCCAATACGGCAAGCGCCGAGTGTTATGGGCTCGCAACCGGTGTGCGCGAAGCTGACGGGGTTTGGACCGGATCAATCTACGGTGGACGCTACCTCGACGAGTTCGAAAAGCGCCACGACGAATGGCGCATAGCCAAACGGCAATATATCATGGATTGGTCGATGCCGCTGGGCGTCCAGAATGACGGCACGCCCAATCCCGATTTTCCGCTGCCGATCCTGAAGATCGTGGCGTCGGGCCATTCGCTCTATCGGCCAATGGCGCAAGGAGTCACAAATGGAGTTTGATTCAACCACCGCCGCGATCGTAACCGGGGGCGCCTCCGGGCTAGGGCGGGCCACTGCTGCGGCTTTTGCGGCGATAGGCGTCAAGGTTGCCATTTTCGACGTGAATGCCGACGCGGGCGAAGTGGTGGCGAGTGCGATCGGCGGGCTGTTCTGCCACGTCGACATTACCAGCGAGGACTCTGTCGTCGCCGGCTTCGCGAAGGCGCGCGCCGCGCATGGGCAGGAGCGGCTGACCGTACACTGCGCCATGACATCGCGGCGTGGCAAGACGCTGGCATTCGACAAGGAGGCGGGCCGGCTCAGGCGGCTTTCCACCGAGGATTATATCTACGGAGTGAATGGTATCCTCGTCGCTTCATACCGGATCGCCTCGCTGTCTGCGGAAGGTATGGCCTCGCTCGAACCGCTGGAAGACGGCGAGCGAGGTTCCATCACGCTAACCGCTTCTGTCGCCGCGCAGGACGGGCAGATTGGACAGGTTGTTTACGGCTCGGCCAAGGCGGGGGTCAACGGGCTGGTGCTGCCGATGGCGCGTGATCTTTCCGGGCTTGGCATCCGGGTCAATTCGATCATGCCCGGGATATTTGCGACTCCTCTAATGCTCGGCGCAAAGCCCCAGGTACTTGAAAGTCTGGCTGCTTCGGTGCCGTTTCCCAAGCGGCTCGGCAAGCCGGAGGAGTTTGCAAGCCTTGCGCTTGAGCTTGCGCGCAATTCCTATTTCAATGGGCAGTGCATCCGCCTCGATGGCGGAATCCGTATGGCTCCTCGATAGTGATCGCGTTTTACTGTGAAAATCATTGGCAGAAGCGGCATTCTCAAGCCGAGTGCACGATTCGGTAGGCAGGTCTGAGCCGGTGTCGGCGAAAAACATGGTGGCGTTCCGCCGATAGCATCCTAGCCAATCCTCGCCACCCAATCCCCCGGCACATTGACCGCTGTTACATAATATGACATTAAGCATGCCAATATAACGACTAGCTATATGGAGCTCAGCTTGGATATTCTACGCACACCCGATGCGGCATTTTCTGGCATTGGCGATTTTCCCTTTGCGCCCCGCTACGCAGAGATTACCGATCAGCAGGACAGTACCAAGTTGCGCCTGCACTATGTTGACGAAGGGCCGCGCGATGCGCCGATCGTATTGATGATGCATGGCGAGCCAAGCTGGTGTTATCTTTACCGCCACATGATCGCCCCCGTGGTCGAGTCAGGCTTTCGCGTGGTTGCGCCAGACCTGATCGGTTTTGGCAAGTCGGACAAGCCGGCCAAGACGAGCGATTATAGTTATGCACGCCATGTTGCGTGGATGCGTAGCTGGATCGAGCAGCTTGACCTCACCAACATCACGCTTGCGTGTCAGGATTGGGGGTCGTTGATTGGTCTACGGCTTGTTGCGGAAATGCCGGAGCGATTTGCGGGCGTCGTTCTATCCAATGGTGGCTTGCCTCAAGGCGGCCCTGCACCGCGCCCCTTTGCGATCTGGCGTGCCTTTTCCAAGTGGAGTCCGGTCTTCCCGATCGGCAAGATTATCGACAAGGGCACCAAGCGCGGCCTGACCGAGGGCGAAATTGCCGCCTATGATGCGCCATTCCCGAACAGCAGCTACAAGGCGGGAGTGCGTATTTTTCCAAGTTTTGTTCCGTTCGAAGGCAATGTTGCTGTGCCCGATCAGAAAAGGGCTTGGGGCGTCTTTGATCAATGGGACAAGCCCTTCCTTTGCTGCTTCAGTGATGGCGATCCGATCACGCGCGGCGGAGAGGGTTTATTCATCGCCCGCGTTCCCGGCACAAAGGGTCTGCCGCATGCCACGCTGAAGGGCGGGCACTTCATTCAGGAAGATGATCCGCAAGGTTTTGTAAAATGCATATTGGAGGTAGCAAAAGTATGAATGTCACCAACCAGATCCAGCCTAGCCCCGAGCAGGCCCAGGTATTTTTCAGTGCGGAAGAAGACGGGCCGATGTGCATGGTCAACCTGCTCAAGTTCAAGGACAAAGCCACCTATGCTGACGGATCGGAACCTGAACTTTCAGGGCGTGATGCCTATTTGCGTTATGGCATGGGCGTGCAAGCTTGCCTGGCGGCGGTTGGCGGCAAGGCGCGATTCTCTGGATTCGTTACTGATCTGATGCTGGGCGAGGTTGAGGAATTGTGGGACATGGTCGCCATCGCCGAATATCCCTCGCGCGCGGCAATGCTGCAAATGGTGCAGTCCCCGGAGTATCAGACCATTACCAAACACCGCGATGCCGGGCTCGCCGGGCAGCTGAACATCCGAACCAAGGCAATCGGCTGATTCCTTGGTTTCAATCTTCACGCAGAAAGATTTTGATGCCGCCCGCAACCTGCAGTTCGTCTATCCGATCACAGTGCCTCAGCTTGAGTTTTTTACCAACATCAATACCGTCTAAAGGCAGTAGTGGTTCAACCAGATGAGCAGGCGGATGGACCAGAAAGGGCTAGCGAAACGCTGAAGCCTCGCACACACTCAACCAAACGAGGAGAGATGCCATGAAGAGTCGCATCAACGTTAGGATATTCTGGGGTGTCGCTTTTTCCGCTTTGGCGTGCAGCTCCACAGCGCGTGCGGATGAGGCCGACCGGCGACAGGCTTTGTTTGGTGATGTCCATGTCCATACCTATTTGTCGTTCGATGCCTACATCTTCGGGATTCGGCGTACGCCCGACGATGCCTATCGATATGCGCTGGGCGAACCTATCCGCCACGCCGCGGGCTATGACATTGCCCTGAAAGGTGGCCCGCTCGATTTTTATGCAGTGACCGATCACAGCGAATATCTGGGTGTGCTTCGCGAAATGGATGATCCGTCGAGCCCGATGTCGTTGCTCGACTATGCCAAGGATATGTTTTCGAGCGTGCGTGAGAAAATCACCGCCGCCTTTTCGAAAATGGGTGCGGTTATGCATACGGGTAAAGGGATTCCCGAACTCGACAATCGCGAAGTGGTGAAGACCACCTGGACCGAGCTGGGGGCAACCGCAGACCGTTACTATCGCCCCGGCACATTCACCACTTTTGCGGGCTACGAATACACAGCGGCGCCCGATCATGGAAACCTCCACCGTGTCGTCCTGTTCCGCACCGCTCGGCGGCCCGAGCAGCCGTTCAGCGCGATCGATTCTCTCAATCCAGAAGATCTGTGGGCGTTTCTCGATGCCAATCGCGCCAAAGGGATTGATGGCCTTGCCATTCCGCACAACAGCAATGTCTCCAATGGCCTGATGTTCCAGTTGACCGATTTTGCCGGAAACCCCATCACCAGCGCCTACGCGACAACGCGGATGCGCAACGAGCCGATCACCGAGATGACTCAGGTCAAGGGCACATCGGATACACACCCTTCGCTCTCGCCCAATGATGAATGGGCGAATTTCGAGATTTATAGTACCTTGCTTGGTACTGAAATCATTGGAAAGACAGATGGCAGTTATGTGCGGCAGGCCTTGCAACGCGGATTGCTGATCGAGCAGAAGGGCGGCGTGAACCCCTATAAATTCGGTCTCATCGGTTCATCGGACACACACAATGCGGGCGGCCCGGTCGAAGAGGATCATTATTTCGGCAAGACCGGACTTGTCGATGGCACACCCGATGGGCGCCGCGCCGTCGTAATACCTGGCGAAGAAAAGCTCAGAGGAACCAGCGCGACGCCGTTCTATCAATGGAGCGCGGCAGGGTTGGCGGGAGTTTGGGCCGAGCGAAACAATCGCGAGGACATCTTCGCGGCGATGCGTCGCAAGGAAACCTTTGCGACATCCGGCCCGCGCATCAAGGTGCGGCTGTTTGCAGGCTTTGACTATCCCGCGAATATTTTCGCCAGCCCAAGCTTCGCCACCTTGGCCTATGCAGGTGGCGTCCCGATGGGCGGGGATCTTGACCCGAAAGGTCGGGGCGCTCCCACCTTCCTTGCGCAGGCGATGCAAGACCCTAATGAAGCCGGGCTGCAACGTATCCAGATGATCCGTGGCTGGGTGGAGGACGGCGCACTCAAGGAGCAGGTGTTTGACATAGCCTGTTCGCAAGACGTGCCCAATCCAAAGACATTCCGCTGCCCTGCAAATGCCGCAAATGTCGATACGCGCACTTGCAATACGACCGGTCCGCGCGGTGCACCCGAACTCAGGATCGTCTGGCGCGATCCCGATTACGCCCCGTCGCGCCGCGTCTTTTACTATGCCCGTGTGCTGCAAAACCCCACTTGCCGCTGGTCAACCTATGAAGCCAACAAGCTGGGCAAACCAGTTCGCGCAGGTGTTCCGCTGACCATCCAGGAACGCGCCT
>JANNLW010000039.1:0-5747 GCA_031397145.1 Sphingomonadales bacterium
ATCCCCCGATACCAAACCATCCGCATTCAACGCACACAAAGACGGCAACAACATCCGCTGAGACAAATCCCCCGTCGCCCCAAATACTATCAACTTGTCAGACGTGAAGGACATCGAGGCAGTCTCCAAATAAGAGATTGCGCCCTAGCATCGCCTTGGCCAGCGAGCGAGACCAAGTTGCAATAGTCTTGTCAGGCGAAGGTAAAGGCCGTCACCCAAACAGCCGAGAATGCAAATCTGTAACGAGATATTCAAACGCACGCTGCCGTTGCCTTTAGAGGCAACGGTAGTTTTTTGAGGCGTGTTGAAATCAGAAGGCGAACACAACCGATCCCATAAATGTCCGCGGCGCACCGATTTGAACAAATATAGGAGAAGAATAACCGGTGATCACACCGGTCGTCGTGTTATACGTCGGCGTTTGATTGCCACCGTTGAAGCCGCCTACATAGACCTTGTCAAACAGGTTGGTTACGTTGAGTTGGAAGTAACTCTTGTCGTTCAGTCCAATGAAACCAAGCGGCAGGCGAGCATCCAAATCGACCAAGGTGTATGCCGGTGCGGCTGCAGGAAACACTGTCAACGTGCTCGCCGGCATAGTCTGGTTCGCTGCCGGTAGGGCGAAGACAGGCAAGTTCGTGTCATTGATAAACCGCTTGCCGGTGCGCTTTGCCTGCGCACCGAGTTCAAGCGGGCCAATTTGGCCCTGCACTCGGGTGCCCAGCGAGTAAACCGGTGCTCCCGATTCCCGTTTGCCACCCGTAGGAGCGAAAATCGCCGCACCGTTGGCAAGTTCCGTTACCTGCAGGTCATCCTTGATCTTCGATTTCAGATAGGATCCGAAAACATAGACCGAAAGCTCTGGAATGATCTGGTACGAAACACTGCCATCAATGCCGTATTTGTTGACTGTTCCAAGGTTTCTATAAACGGATCGGTCGAGATCCGGATCATAGGCGGAAGCCAGTCTGTTGGAGTATTTTGTGTACCAGATCGACGCCTGTGCGATCAGCTTGCTGGAACGATACCGCAATCCCATGTCGAAATTGTCCGTTGTTTCCGGTGTTGGACGAGCTTGCGCCGCGCTAGGGGGGAAGAAGAAGGAATTATAGAGATTATCCGTCCCCGGAACCTGAATGCCCTTGGAATAGTTGGCAAATATACTTGCCCTGGTTCCCAAATCATAGGTCAAACCTAGGTTCGGGAGTATCTTGTTGTACTTGAGCACTCGCTGCTGCGGCCCCTGCAAAGGAGCAGTTGTTGCCGATGCGCCATTGCCGACGGTTACCGTTGGGTTGCTCGCCAAATAGGCGGCAAGCCCTGCGGCGTTGGTCCCGAAGCATTCTACAAAGCCGGCCGCGCTTGAGGTCGCGCAGAAGTTATTGAGATCGCGTTTGAAGAATGGCGCCCGGATTCCGATATTGACAGTCAGTGCCTCGTCAAAAAACTCGCCCTTATACTCGCCCGAGAACTGACTCAAAATTGCGTAGGACAAACGGTCGCGCTTCTGGAGGATATTTCCGCCAACATCCTTAAGCCCGTCATTGACCGGGAAAACGTCAAACGGTTCGCCATTGAGATTCAGGCGCCCGACTTCGCCCGTTTGGCGATGGCGGGCGCGGTCGAAACTATACGCCACGCGCACGGTGTGATAATCATTAATGTCATAGCGCAGCGATGCAATAACGCCGTAGCGATGCGTTTGCGTCTGGCTCGGTGTTACGACGCGTACGGTATCAAGGGTGTCGCCGTCGCCGTTGAGATCGCGACCGAAATAGGGTGTTCCACCAATATATCCCGTCTGACAGCTCACCGCTGCGCCATTTGCAGTCGTGTTGCAGTTTGCGGCACCGCCACTTGGGTTGACATCCCGCCGTACTTCCTGGCCGACGGACGTGCCGCCGCCATTGGCTTTCACATATTGATAACTTGGGTCGACAGTAAGGACCAACCCGTCAGTGATTGTGAATTTTGAAGCCAGCCGGATATTGCCGGTATTTGACGGGTTGAACCGCTCGTCGAACGTAGAACCACAACTATTGGCAAGATCGGCGAGGCCGGCGCGCGCGGCCTGATTGGTCGTGCAACGGGCAATCGTATAAAAACGCTCATCTTTGGTCACCGGGAAGCGACTTGGAACAACACTGTTGTTCGGTGTACCGTTGGCATTGAGCAAATCGACGCGCAAGGGCACCGAGCCGAAGAAATTGTTCCGGCTCTCATTGTAGTGACCAGAAAGTGAAATGAAGTCACCATTATCGCCAATTGGCTGATAAATTTTGCCATTATATTGTTGCTTGTCGATGCGGCCTCGGTTGTTGAACACATTGTCATTCTCACCGTGGCTGGCAGCGAAGAAGGCCTTTGTCCCCCAGGGCGTGAATTCGCCGGTGTCAACCGATCCAAAGAGGCGGAAGAATCCGTATTCTCCGGCTGATCCGGCGAATTTGGCGCCAAAGCTGTCGTACGGCTTGCGGCTACGATAGTTCACCGTTGAGCCCGAAGCCGCAGCTGTCGGACTATCCACGTCCGTCGAACCAAGGTTGACGTTCACTTGCTCGATCAGTTCCGAATCTAGCTGCTGGCTGGAAAACAACGCATAGTTACCCGAGTCATTCAGCGGCACGCCGTCAAACGTTTGGGATATACGCGTGGAATCGAATCCTCGAATGTTCAGCGTACCACCGGCCGATCCGAACGGGTCATTGTTCTGGAAACTTACGCCCGGCAGGGAGTTGATGATCGAGTTGACCGTCTGGCCGGGGGTCTGACGTTCGATAAATTCTTGTGTCAGCACGGCTTTGGCCTTGGTAGTATCGGGCGCGACCACCCCGCCAACATCGTCAGACTTTGAGGCCGTGACAATAATTTCGTCGTCAAAGTCGATGGAGCCTGTGGACTGTGCGAACGCAAACACGGGAGCAACAAGAGCGGCGAGCGCCGCGCCGGCGAAAAATTTTGACTTCATTTTGAGATCCCCTGACAAGCGAATCGGCTCATCCCAAGCCGCACGTGAACGCTTTTCAGAACTAACGTTGCGCGATTGTGACAGGTGATTCGGTTTGGCAGTTATTCTCCGCTGCCCGTGCAGTTGGATTTTGTGCGTTGCAAAAAGGCAACGCTTTCTTAACCAACCGGCGTCTTCCGGATGGGAACAGAAATATTGCAGATGTCCGCGCCGCCTGCCGGACTGTTGAAGAACGCATCGCGACGATTTGCGCGGGCGTTGGCGTAGGCCTCAAAGATTGTGGAATCCGTTCGCATCATTTGCCAGCGTTGTGCAGTGCCAATGCTGATGCTGGCGATACTCGTTCGCTCCTCCGCCGTCTCGTAAAAGCCTAGCGCACCAGTACCGCGTGGGAGGGTGGTCAGTGCGCCGATGCCATCAATAACTCTGCCGATTACGGCGATGTTGCGATCCAGATGGCGCGGCGCGTGGCCGTTGACGACATAGAGTTCTGCGCCAGTTCCGGTATCGGGCGCGAGGTTGCGACCAACCCCGATCATCCCGAAGCAATGCGGGAGCCATGCGGTTCTTCCGTCGCTCGCGACTGGCCAACCAGACGCGTGCCCGACCTTCTTTGCGTAGGCATCGCGATAGGTCAGGGGGCGGAAGGCCAATCCTGCCAACGGCCTCACATAGTCGTTTGCGGGAGCGGTGCCGAGACCAGCGGGCAACGCCTTCTTCTCACTTGCATCGCCCCATTGTACGACATAATTTTCCTGAACCCTGTTGATGCTGGTGCCGTCCCAAAAATGCGCGAGCGCGAGCGTGCGGATGTTGGCAACATGGGCCGGGGCAAAGTCGCGCACCAACTGGATCGTCACGGTGCGGCCATTGGCCAGCGTCATTTCGATCAGATCTTCTGGCGGAATCGTCACCCAATCGGTCGCGGGAGCCGCTGCCAAGATTTCGGACGGTGCAAGTTGCGGTGCCGATGGCGGCGCGGCGGCGCTGGTCAGCACGGATAGAACAATGGCGGTATATTTTTTCACCTCCCTATACTTGCACAGCCACGTCGCTTGCGAAAGCCGAACCAAGGCGATAGGGGCCCATTCCTTCCAGAGCATGCGGAGCGGTGGCCGAGTGGTCGAAGGCGCTCGCCTGGAAAGTGAGTATACGCCAAAAGCGTATCGTGGGTTCGAATCCCACCCGCTCCGCCAGCTAATATATTGTAATTAATATGTTTTATTTTGGAGACGAAACGAGTTGTGGAGCGACTGCATCCGTCGTCGGGTTTGATTCACGATGAAAATTTTGGCGTCGGCCTGCCTTCGGCATCGTACACCGGCCCCTCGGCGTCGATCCGGTACTTTCGGCTGGCTGCCTTGATCAGCCCACTCGCGCCGAGGTGAGCGCGCATACCTGCGTATTGCGGCCCGGCAAAATGTGCAGCGAGAGCCTCTTCGCTTTCCCATTCTTCGAACACGTTGATCCGCGCCGGATCGTTAAGATCGGCGCTCCAGTCATAGTGAATGCAGCCGGGCTGGGCGAGCGCACCGTCGATCCAGGGCTGGGCGGACTTGAGCGCCTTCTCGCGAATTTCTGGCACAATGTCGATCTGCGCGGCAATCAGTATCTTGGTCATTGTCATGCCTCCGGAGGACTATATTCTGCTACAACGTTGAAGGTGCGGCTGGAATAAAACCACCGTCCATCACGCTTGACCATCTCGTCATGGTAGAGGCCGCCAATCATCCGGGTCGTGCCGTCCTTGACCTTCATGATCTCCTGCGTCTGGCAACGGCCCGTCGCGCGATCGCCCACAACGACTGTCATCGACGGGATGCAGTGGAAGCTGACGGCGTCAAGCCCGGCCATCGCCTGTACCCAAAACGCGACGATCGCCTCGCGCCCTTCCACGTCCATGCCCATGAGGCTCCAGTGAGCATTCTCTGTCCAGACTTTGCTCCAGTCGGTCGCGTCGATGCGGACCACCGCGTCGGCATAAGTCTGGTGCAATTCGGCGATTGCAATGCGATCTTCGATCGGCCCCTTGAACATGCATTGTCCTCTCAGTCTGCTGCCAACCACCGGTCGATGGTATCGTGGAAGAAGCGCACCCGTGATTCCTGACCGGCGAGATGTCCCCCAGCGTAGCCTCTTGAGCGCAGCCCGCGCTGTTGGCTTGACCAGATCGCAACGTCCTGATCGATCGCCGGGCCACAGCTCAACTCGCCGACTTTGCCGCGCAAATGTTCGACCGGCTTGGTCAGGTCAACCGCTTCGGACATTGCGTAGGAGAAATAGTCGGTCTTCCCGTCGGGGAACCAGGTGAAATACCACATGTCGAACACGCAGCGTTCGGGATCGGTCGGGTGCGGATCGGCGCGTAGCCAGATACAGCCGTCGGGCTTCAGGCTGAAGCTGATGTTGGGGAATATTGTATAGTGATAGTGGTCGGTCAGCTGATCGTCGTGGAACTGGCTATAATCGTAGCCTTTGGTCGCGCCCATTGCGCGCTTGGCCGCCTGGAGCGCCGGGCGGATCGCCATCGGATCGGCGCGAAAGGCCTCGGGATCGAGATCCCAAAAGGTCAGTTCGCGTCCCAGCGCCTCGATCACTGTATCTGTCTGCCCCTTCAATGAGCGCGAGGGGCGTGAGCCGGGCATGAACATCCGTGCATGGCCATGCGGGTCGTAGAGGTCGAACTGGCAGTCCCGGTAATTCTGTTCCATCACATAGACTGTGCCGGGATGGACGAAGGGCAGGTGATAGCTCTCGTTGAAATTGTCCTGCACGCACT
>JANNLW010000073.1:0-9497 GCA_031397145.1 Sphingomonadales bacterium
TTCCGATGTACGGATTGCTCGGCTGGTCCCCGACCGAGACGCTCTCTGCGACAACCACTTTGCGCAACCAGCCTTATGGCACGCAAACTTCATACACAGTGACGGCGAGATGCACATGATCACATTTTCCAAGCGCCTGACACAAATTGCGCGGCGTCTCCGATCTGACGTCAGCGGAGTTGCGATGATCGAGTTTGCCTATTCGCTGCCGCTGCTTCTGGTGCTGGGCGGCTATGGCGTCGAAATGTCGAACATGGCGACGGTGAACCAGAAAGTGTCACAGGCCGCGCTCGCGCTGGCAGACAATATGTCCCGGGTTGGTGCAGAATCTGCTTTGTCCGTGGTCCAGATTCGCGAGTCTGACGTGAACGACAGTTTCATCGGGCTCAAACGGCAAACCGGATCACTCAATCTCACGGCCAATGGTCGCGTAATTCTCTCAAGCCTCGAACAAAATGCCAGTGGCGGCCAATGGATTCATTGGCAACGCTGCATCGGCACAAAAAGCGTGGCATCCTCCTATGGAACCCAAGGCACCGGAGCAACCGGAACGTCTTTCCCAGGAATGGGAGCAGCGACAGCGCGCGTAACCGCCCCTCCCAACTCGGCGGTCATGTTCGTGGAAATTGTCTATGACTATCGGGCGCTGTTCGGCACAATGTTCTTCCCTCAACGAACCATCCGGTATGAGGCGTCGTTTGTCGTTCGTGATGATCGCGACATGTCGGGCAACGGGATATTCAATCCGACGCCTACTGCAACTTCCTCAACATGTGGAACCTTTACCGCCTGATCAACGGTAGCAGGTCCGTTTTACCGCTTCGATGATCCTCGGAACGTCGATAATTGCAAGTTTTTCCAAATTTGCAGCATAGGGCAACGGTACGTCTTCATCACAAACCCGGGCAACCGGCGCGTCGAGATCATCGAAACCGTGTTCCATGCAAACCGCAATGATTTCACTCGCGATTGAGCAGGTTGGCCAACCTTCCTCAACCACCACGACTCGGTTGGTCCGTGAAAGGCTTTCGAGCACCGCTGCTGTATCAAGGGGCCGCAACGTGCGCAGATCGATCACCTCGGCATCAATGCCGTCTGCCGCGAGATGTTCGGCCGCCTCAAGCGAAAGCCCGACGCCGATCGAATAGCTGACGATTGTTACGTCCTTGCCGGACCGCACGGTTCGCGCCTTGCCGATCGGCAGCACAATATCTCCGGTCGGCACGTCAAAGCTGCGGCCATAGATGAGTTCATTCTCGAGAAAGACAACCGGATCAGGCGATTGAATCGCTGCGCGGAGCAATCCCTTTGCATCCGCTGCATCGTAAGGCGCGATAACGATCAACCCCGGCACGCTTGCATACCAGGGTGCATAGTTCTGGCTGTGCTGCGCAGCGACGCGCGAAGCGGCACCGTTGGGACCGCGGAAAACAATTGGGCACCGCATCTGTCCGCCGGACATGTAATTGGTCTTGGCTGCAGAATTAATAATATGATCAATGGCTTGCATGGCGAAGTTAAACGTCATGAATTCGATGATGGGGCGGAGTCCGCCCATCGCGGCGCCGGTGCCGATCCCGGCAAAACCATATTCAGTGATGGGCGTGTCGATTACGCGTCTTGGTCCGAACTCCTCAAGCAGGCCCTGCGTAACCTTGTATGCGCCTTGATACTCCGCGACCTCTTCACCCATGACGAAGACACGATCATCAGCGCGCATTTCCTCCGCCATTGCGTCACGCAATGCCTCACGCACCGTCAGTTTGGTCGTCGGACCGCCGGACACCGGAGCCGTTGCAGGAACCGGAACCTTGGGCGCTTCGGACACTTTGGCAGGGGACGGTGGCGCAATGGCCGCGACAGTTTTTTGTACTGGCGCCGCAGAATCACCTTCACCGAGAACCGTTGCGATGACGGTGCCCACTTTCACGCCTTCAGCACCTTCGGGAATCAGGATTTGACCGATGACCCCTTCGTCGACCGCTTCGAATTCCATTGTGGCCTTGTCCGTCTCGATTTCGGCAAGAATGTCCCCCGACTTGACCTCGTCCCCGGCCTTGACGAGCCATTTGGCAAGCGTCCCTTCCTCCATTGTCGGGGATAGTGCGGGCATTTTGATTTCGATCGACATCAATAAGCCCCCACCAGCACGTCAGTATAGAGTTCCCTGGCCTCCGGCTCTGGCGAACTTTCCGCAAAATCAGCAGCCTCTGTCACGATCTGACGAATTTCCTTGTCGATTTCCTTTAAGGCGTCCTCGCCAATTCCTGCGGCATTGAGGTCTCTCTTGACCGCTTCGATTGCGTCGGATTTCTCTCGCACGTCCTGCACTTCCTCGCGACTGCGATATTTTGCCGGATCGGACATGGAATGGCCGCGATAGCGATAGGTCTTCAACTCCATGATTACCGGCCCATTGCCGCCGCGCACATAGTCGATCGCGACTTCGGCCGCTCCACGAACTTCCAGCACGTCCATTCCGTTGACCTGCATGCCGGGGATACGAAACGACGTCCCACGCAGATGGAAGTCTGTCTCTGCGCTTCCCCGTGCAACCTTGGTTCCCATCGCATAGCCATTATTCTCGATGACGAAGATCACTGGCAGTTTCCAAAGTGCCGCCATGTTGAACGCCTCATAGACCTGGCCCTGATTGGCGGCGCCATCACCAAAATAGGACATGCAGATGCCCCCATCTCCGGTATATTTATGCCCAAAACCAAGCCCTGCACCGAGGGACACCTGCGCGCCGACAATCCCGTGGCCGCCATAAAACCGGTGTTCGGTCGAAAACATGTGCATGGAGCCGCCCTTGCCCAACGAGATGCCGGCGGCTCGACCCGTAAGTTCTGCCATGATCACCTTGGGGTCGATACCATAGGCCAGCATGTGCCCGTGATCGCGATAACCGGTGATGACACTGTCCTTGCCCGGCGTAAGAGCAGACTGTAGGCCGACCGCAACCGCTTCCTGCCCGATATAGAGGTGGCAGAAGCCACCAATCAGGCCAAGGCCATAGAGTTGGCCTGCGCGCTCTTCGAAGCGCCGGATGAGCAGCATTTCCCTATAAAATTGCAGCAACTCCTCAGCATTGGCTACATACCGCTTGGGGATACCGAGCTTTGCTGCGTCGGCAGCCATTTTTGAAAGTGCTTTGGCCAAGACGAACCCTTTCGCCAGATCGAAATGCGATTACGCAAACGACTATAGGCAGGCGACCAAGGATAGCGCAATCACCGGACGGCAAAATTGACGCTACGGCACCCTAATTGAGCGGAATTATGACCTCATCGGGTTGTGTCAGTCCCAACTCCTTGCGCACGAGTTCGTCGACAAGATCCGGGTTTGCGTGCCGTGGATCGAGCAGCGTAACGCGATGCGCCAACTCATTGCGACGCTTGCTGATTGCCGCAAGTTCGGTCGTTCGCGATTCAAACTTCTGGTTATAATCGCCCCAAGCGAGCACTCCGTTCGAACCGAACAGCGCGTATCCGCCGAAAAAAGCGATTATCGTCAAGGCCATGGCAGGCCACATGGCTGACCGAAGCAAGTTGAGGAGACGCTTTGCCTGTTTCATCTAGCCCCTTGAATCACAAGCGATTCAACGAATCAACCCCTTGGCGCAAGAAAATCTCGCGACCGGCATAACGCGCAACGCTTCCGAGCTCCTCTTCAATGCGGATCAACTGGTTGTATTTGGCAAGCCTGTCCGATCGTGCAAGGCTCCCGGTCTTGATTTGTCCGCAATTGGTCGCAACAGCAAGATCGGCAATCGTGGCATCCTCCGTTTCTCCCGAACGGTGCGACATGACGGCCGTATAACCCGCACGATGAGCCATATCGACGGCCGCGAGGGTTTCCGTAAGCGTGCCGATCTGGTTGACCTTGACGAGCAGGGAATTCGCGAGTCCTCGCCTGATCCCATCGGCTAGGCGCTTGGGATTGGTGACAAAAAGATCGTCGCCGACAAGTTGAACCTTTTTGCCGATCTTGTCGGTCAAAGCCTTCCAGCCAACAAAATCATCCTCGCTCATTCCGTCTTCCACTGAACAAATCGGATATCGAGCACACAGGTCCGCAAGATAATCCGCCATTTCCAGAGGCGAAATCACCCTGCCCTCCCCATCGAGATGATAGGCACCGTCCTTGAAAAACTCTGTCGCGGCACAATCCAGCGCGAGCACGACATCGTCTCCCGGCTTGTAACCGGCGGCTTCGATCGACTGCATGATGAAATCGAGTGCGTCGGCAGGCGAGGCAAGATTCGGCGCAAAGCCGCCTTCATCTCCGACGGCCGTTGCCAAGCCTTGTTCGTGAAGCTTTCCCTTCAAGGTGTGGAAAATTTCCGACCCCATCCGAACGGCATCGAACAGTGTCTCCGCACCGACCGGCACGATCATGAATTCCTGGAAATCAATGGGATTATCGGCATGAGCGCCGCCATTGATGATATTCATCATCGGCACGGGCAGCACGTGCGCAGAAACGCCGCCCACATACCGGTAAAGCGGAAGCCCGCGCGAGTCTGCACCCGCTTTTGCTGTCGCCAGCGATACGCCAAGCAAGGCATTTGCGCCCAGTCGAGACTTGTTTTCGGTACCATCAAGCTCAATCAGCATCGCATCGATTTCGCCCTGATCTTCGGCATCATAACCGGTCAACGCATCGCAAATTTCGCCATTTACGCCTTCAACGGCTTGCAAAACGCCCTTTCCGAGAAATTTTGACTTGTCCCCGTCGCGCTTTTCGACCGCTTCGTAAGCGCCGGTGGAGACCCCGGAGGGAACGGCAGCACGACCGAAAGACCCGTCTTCAAGCGTGACATCGACCTCAACAGTCGGGTTTCCCCTGCTATCAATGATCTGACGGGCATGGATATCGAGGATAGCAGTCATTATATGGGGGCCTCAGACGGTTGTTCGGTGATGGGCGTGCCCATATCGGCCTTCACCGTTTGAGGCAAATGGCGGGCCGGTCCGCCCCTGTTGATCGAAGGAATTGCGTGACATGGCAAAAGCACCCTCCCCCGCCGCTTCCGCAAAGGCAGCTGTAAAAAAGGCCGTGCCAAAGGCAAAGGCCGCCGCCGCAAAGGCGGTGAAGCCCGTCAAGATGAAGGCCGAGGCCGCCTCAGAGAGTTTCAAGGACCAGGCGTCGACATTTGTCAGCAAAGCTGGCGAGAAAGCGCGTGATTATGCCAACACGGGCAAGGTCAAGACGACCGACACCCTCGAAGACATATCGGGATTCGTCGATGATGTCGCCAAGACTGTCGATGAGCGGCTGGGAAAACAATATGGCGATTATGCCCGCCGCGCCGCCAGCGCCGTTTCAAACGTTGCGGACACGTTGAAAGGCAAGGAAATTGACGATCTCGTGGCCGATACCCGCAAGTTTGTTCGCGAAAAACCGGCCATAGCGATCGGCGCGGCTGCAGCTATCGGCTTTGTCCTGACACGATTGTTTCGCTCAGGCTCCAGCGATCGCGACGACGCCTGACCGGGCAATGGCCGATAAACCTGCTTCTGAATTCGAGGTCATCCCCGAACAACCCGGACTGAAGGAGCTTGCCTCCCAACTGGCCGACGATGCGACAGCATTTGTCGCAGCGGAGACGGGCTACCTGAAAGCGGAATTGGGCGAACGGGCCGATTATGCGATGCCAGCGATTTATGCCGTTGGCTTTGGCTGGGCCGTTATGCTCGGCACGATGCTGACCCTGCCCCTTGCGCTGATCCTGATGCTCGCCCCGCTGATCGGCATCGTCTGGGCGGTCATCGCAGTCAGCGGCGGGTCGTTGGTCATCGGACGATTGCTGGTCCTGTTCGGCATGCGACGACTGAGAGCATCTCTCAAACCGCGGGAAGAGCGATGAACCCGGTCGAGAAAAGCAAAGCCGAAGCTGACAGCGCGCGAGAGCGACTGAATGCCACGTTTGAGGAAGTCCGCGAACGAACAAGGCCCGAAGCGTTGTTGGGAAGTGCCAAGGTCGAAGCACGGAAACAAGCGACGAAGGTGGCGATTGTTGCCCTTTCAAATGCCAAATTCCGTCCGATGTTGGCGATTGGCGTTGCAACGACCGCCATTGCCTACCTGTTTCGCAACCCGATTTTGAAGGCCCTTAACAAAAGCCTCAGCCAAGGAGAAAAACATGACTGACGATCTGCAAAAGAAGGCGGAAGCCCGCTATGCCGAGGCTCGCGAAAAGGTAAGTGACGCATTGGCGTCCGGTCGCTCAAAGGCTGACGAAGCACTCAAGACGGCAAAGTCAGCTGCCGAGGAGGCCGTCGCCAAGGCGCGCACCAAGGCTGATGACGCGGCAAAGGCGGCGCGCACACGAGCTGAACAAGCGGCAAAGGCATCCCGAGAAAGTGCAAAACGGGCGGTCAGGCGCACGTCTGACGGGATCGAGAACAGTCCTTTTGCCGCTGTTGCCGGAGGGCTGGCAATTGGCGCAATCGTTGCTGCTCTGATTCCCCGGACAAAGCGCGAAGATAACCTGCTCGGAAAGACCGGAAAAACGATCCGGGACAGTGCAGGCAAGGCAGCCAGGGCAGCGCGTGAGGCTGGCCAGGAACAGCTTGATGCGCTGGGCGTCAATGCCGATGCAGCACGCGCACAGGTTCAGGAACTGGTTCGCAAGGTCGGAAAGGCTGCGGGTTCGGCGGGGTCGGCCGCTGCAGATGCGGTGCGCAGCAAAACCAAATAGACATGCCGCCTCCGCGCATGGATCAACCCAATTACATTACGCCTGAAGGGCTGATGGCTTTGCGCGCCCGATACAAGGCGCTTTTTGCCGATGAGCGCCCAAAACTGGTCGAGGTAGTCAGTTGGGCAGCGGGCAATGGCGATCGTTCCGAAAATGGGGACTATCTCTACGGCAAGAAACGACTGCGTGAAATCGACCGCGAACTTGGCTGGCTATCGCGTCGAATGAAATCGGCAAAGACAATCGATCCGGCGGATCAGCCCGACAAAAGCCGCATCTGGTTTGGAGCGACGGTCACAATCGTCGATGAGCAGGAGCGCGAGCGAGTACTGACGCTTGTCGGCGATGATGAACAGGATGCCTCAATCGGCCGGATCGGATGGCATTCTCCGATTGCACGCGCGCTGCGGGGTGCCTGCGTCGGCGATGTGCGCCGCGTTTCGCTTCCGGCAGGCGAAATCGATTATGAAGTCATTCAGATTCGCTATCCCGTTCGCTGATCTTCACATTGAGCGCGGCCTCCGCCAGTTTGACGACAGCAGGGTCAGCCGGAAGCGAATTCATATCGACGTGTTTTTCAAGAGCATCGGCGATCGCCGTTAGCGCGGCGATGCGCGCGGACTTCTTGTTGTTGCCGTCGATAGCCACCCACGGGGCCCAGCGCGTGTCGCATCGCTCGAACATGTCATGATAGGCCTTCAAATAATCGGCACGACGCGCACGGTTGCGATAATCATCTGCACCCGTCTTCCAGCGCTTCCAGGGGCTTTCCAGACGCTCCTTGAAGCGCCTGTCCTGCTCCTCCTGCGTGACATGCATGAAAAGCTTGACCAGCGTGACGCCATTATCCTTCTGCTGCGCTTCGAACTCGTTGATCTCGTCATAGCCGCGCTTCCAGTCGGCTTCCGTGCAGTAACCCTCAACTCTCTCTACAAGCACCCGGCCGTACCAGGTGCGATCAAAGATGTTGATCTCGCCCTTGCCTGGCAGTCTTTTCCAGAACCGCCACAGGAAATGGCGGACACGCTCCTCTTCGGTTGGCGCAGCAATCGGCCAGACATCGAACCAGCGCGGGTCCCATCCCGACGTTAGCCGACTGATTGCGCCGCCTTTGCCCGAGGCATCCCATCCCTCGATGGCAACAATCGCCGAACGGCCACGGACGATGTGCGCCACCTGGATGCGCGCCAGTCTCTGCTGAAGCGCGAGCATGTCCGCTTCATAATTGCCGGCATATTTCTCGCCGCGTTCCAGATCCGACAGGTTGATCGACATGGGCATTCCCTCAAAGCCATTTTAGCTAGGCTAACAAGGTTGGACGCGATTGGCGAACGGGTTAACCCTGTTCCGCAGTAACCTCGGCAACAATCAGTTCTGCAAGACGCTCCGGCACTTCCATCGGAATGAAATGCGAAACATCCGGCCAGTGCAGGTCTCGTCCGTCGACAAATTGCGTGGCGAGTTCCGGCCATGTCGGGCTGATTGAGAAATCCATGTCGGACGCCCGCTCGGCATTGCGCGCACGCAACACGGTAACGGGGCAGCGAACAGCGCGCACAATGGGATAGGGGTCGGTTCGCGCAGCGCCGAGATAGGCAGATGCCTCGAGACGCGGCGGGCATGCCAGTTCGAGATGATGGCCATGCGGATAGGGTTCCAGGCCAAATCGGCAATAATCGGCCAATATCTCGGGCCGCCAATTGCTATACGGCAGTCGGTCCGCAAAGCGCGCGATCATTTGATCAGCGCTGTCCCAGACATTCCGGCGCCTTGAGACGGGATGGTCGTCCAAGGTACGTGCGGGTGGGCTAATCCCCGAATGGTACATGTCAGGTGGCATGATGACGGGATCGACCAGCAGCAGGCGCGCAACCCTGTCCGGCAACAAGGCCGCCAGCTGCGTCGCGATAACCGCACCCATGCTGTGGCCGATTGCGATCAACGGCTTGGCGGGAAGGCTTTCGACCAGTGCGAGGATATCCGCCGCTGTCGCAACCCAATCCTCAAGCGTCGCGGGCCGATAACTGCGACCATGCCCGCGAAGGTCAGGCGCAACGATGTGCATATCGTCAGGGAGCGCTGCGACCAATCCGTCCCAACACCGCGCATGAAAGCCTGTCGCGTGGATCAGAAGCAGGGTTGGTCCCGTGCCGGCCTGGCCCCATTCAAACCAGCAGATTTCGCCCGCCGGCGCTGCGAATCGATGCTCAACAGGCTGTACAGACATCACCCTGCCTTGGGCTGCTCCACAACACGGATGTTCAATTCACGCAATTGCTTCGCCGTCACCGGTCCGGGCGCACCCATCATCAGGTCTTCGGCCTTCTGGTTCATCGGAAAGACGATGACCTCGCGAATGTTAGGTTCATCTGCCAGCAGCATCACGATGCGATCGATTCCGGGGGCCGAACCACCGTGGGGCGGCGCTCCGAACTTGAATGCATTGATCATGCCGGAAAAGTTGGTGTCGACATCTTCCTGGCTGTATCCGGCGATTTCGAATGCCTTGTACATGATCTCTGGCCGATGGTTCCGGATTGCTCCGGAGGAGAGTTCCACGCCGTTGCAGACAATGTCGTACTGGTAGGCAAGGATATCCAGCGGATCCATGGTTTCCAGTGCCTCGAGTTCACCTTGAGGCATCGAGAACGGATTGTGGCTGAAATCGACCTTTTTGGCCTCTTCATCATATTCGAACATCGGAAAATCGACGATCCAGCTGAATTTGAAGGTGTTTTGTTCGATCAGCCCAAGTTCCTGACCAATGCGGGTCCGCGCCAATCCGGCAAGC
>JANNLW010000077.1:0-20524 GCA_031397145.1 Sphingomonadales bacterium
GCATTTTGTACCTGTGTCCGGCTAGGTGCATCGGCGGCTGCGCGCAGGGCTGATGAAATGTCGGGTACGATCCGGTATTGCGCCATCAACGTCTGGTGTGGCGTCCGATCCTTGCTGTTGGCGCTGCCCAGCCGTTTGACCTCGTCATAATCCTTTGCCCAGCGTGCGCTGTTCATTGGCGGCGGCGCGATGCGGAGAGCGGCTATGTCCGACACCGCCCAGGTCTTGAACGCCGAATCCACGGGTTCGATGCTTGGCAAGTCGGTTGCCACCCATACGCCGGGGGTTGCGACAGGACGGTAGGGCGTCTGCGGGGCTTCGGGATCGACCCCGCCGGCCGCAAGGGCAAGTTTTGCCGCCTTTTGCCCCAGTGCAATGCCGGCATACTTGGCTGGCCCGTCGGGAATGCCTGCCAAGGTGATTGCGAGACTGTCATCAAGCGAACGCTTGAGATTGGGAAAATGATCGAGCAGCACGTGATAGGCGGCACTCGCAGCGGCGGCATCCTGCGACACTTTCGGATCGGCCTTGGCGAAACCGAGATAGCTGTCATAGCGCGGATCGATCGCATTGAGCGCCTCGAACATGGCAAGGCCGACACGGGTTGTGGCGCGGGGTCTGTCCGGGCGCGGCGGTGTACCGGGCGGAGCCTTCAGAATATTGTTGATCTTGATGGTCAACTCGATCCAGTCGGTCGCGGTATCGGCACTGGCTGGCTGCACAGAAAGCAAGGCGGGAATCACTACAAGTCGGGCAATGATGCGAAATTTCATATCAGTGGGCTCCCTGGCACAGGTTTGGTTCTTGCCATGGAGTATTAGAGAGGTAATACACTCATTCCCATGACCGCGCGCATCGAAAACATGATCCTGGGTTGCACCAATGGTTGACCGCACGGTTTCGGCAGGGCTGGCAGGCGGCCTGCTCGATTTTGCGGTTTCGAAGGGTGCCGATCGAGCCGTTCTTCTCGCGCAGTCAGGAATTGATTCGGCTGCACTTGCCGACCGCGACAGCCGTATCGCCTACTCCCGATACGTGGCACTCATGCGCGCGGGCAAGAAATTGTCGGGCGATCCCGCGCTCGCACTCCATTATGGAGCAGCGGTTGACCTTGAAGACATTTCGGTTGTCGGACTGATCGGCAAAGCGTCGGCAACGATGGCCGAAGCGCTGGTTCAACTCAACCGCTATGGCAAGCTGGTGATCGATGTCGATCTTCCGGGTCACGATCGCTTCGATCGCGTTTTGCGCGGGGGTGCATTCTGGATGGTCGATCGACGCGAAGATCCCGACAGTTTTGCCGAACTGACCGAAGCAACCTTTGCACGGATGATCTGCGGCGTGCGCCGTTTTGCCCCTGACCTGGCGGTCGAGGAAGTCCATGTGACACATGCAGCCCCCGCTTATGCTGCGGAATATGAGCGCATCTTTCGCGCGCCGGTCATTTTCGGATCGCACTGGAATGCCTATCGCACCGACATTCGCTGGCTGACCCGAACCCTCAACCTGCAGCCGAGTTACGTATTCGGAATCCTTACCGCGCATGCAGAAGCGCTGATACAGTCTCTTGAGGCGTCAGAATCAATTAGGGGACAAGTTGAAAGCCTTGTTTTGCCCGTGCATCACTCAGGTAACGTCAGCATTGATCGTGTTGCAGGCGAACTCGCGATCAGTCGCCAGACCTTGTACCGTAAACTGAAAGCCGAGGGGACGAGCTTCGAAAAGCTGCTCGATGAGCTGCGGCACACGCTCGCCCTACAATATCTCGGCGGGCGCAAGGTGTCGGTCAATGAAACCGCCTATCTGCTCGGCTTTTCAGATCCGGCATCGTTTTCTCGCGCGTTCAAGCGCTGGACAGGCATGAGTCCCCGAGACGCACGCGGGCAACAGCACTTGACGTTAACGTAAATCTCCGCAACGACGCCCGAAGGCAAGAAACGGAGGATTCGTGGATGAAAACCCGCATCACTGAAATGTTTGGTATCGAGCACCCCATCATTCAGGGTGGCATGCATTTTGTCGGCTTTGCCGAAATGGCGGCAGCGGTTTCGAATGCGGGCGGGCTCGGGATCATCACTGGACTGACGCAGAAATCGGCGGCCGACCTTGCCAATGAAATCGCCAAATGCCGGGACATGACGGACAAGCCGTTCGGAGTGAACCTGACCTTCCTTCCTGTCGTAAATTCACCTGACTACCCGGGCATGGTCAAGGCGATCATCGAGGGAGGGGTGAAGGTCGTCGAGACGGCGGGCAATAATCCGGTGCAGGTCTTGCCGCCGCTGCACGATGCCGGGATCAAGGTGATCCACAAATGCACATCCGTGCGCCATTCGCTCAAGGCGCAATCGATCGGTTGCGATGCAGTGTCGGTCGACGGCTTTGAATGCGGTGGACATCCGGGCGAAGACGATATTCCCAATTTCATCCTGCTCCCGCGCGCGGCGGAAGAACTTGAGATTCCCTTCGTCGCGTCAGGCGGGATGGCCGATGGCCGCAGTCTTGTGGCCGCGCTCGCGCTGGGGGCGGAAGGCATGAACATGGGCACGCGCTTCATCGCGACAAAGGAAGCGCCGGTTCACGAGAAAGTGAAGCAGGCGCTGGTTGCGGCGTCGGAGCTCGATACCAGGCTGGTGATGCGGCCCTTGCGCAATACCGAGCGCGTGTTGACCAACACCGCCGTCGAGCGGCTGCTCGAAAAGGAACGCGCGCTGGGTGCGAACATCACGTTCGCGGACATTATCGAGGAAGTGGCGGGCGTTTATCCGCGCATCATGCTCGAAGGCGATATGGAGGCCGGCGCCTGGAGCTGCGGCATGGTCGCCGGGCTGATCCATGATATACCGACCTGCAAGGAATTGATCGACCGGATCATGGCCGAGGCGGAAACGATCATCCGCCAACGGCTGACGGGATTCGTCAACGCCTAGCAGCGATAGCCGCGCGCCCTTGGCCCCGGCTCCAGCACGCGATAGGCCTGCTCGACGAATTCGCAGAGCATTGGGCGCGTTTCGCGCGGGTCGATGATGTCCTCGATGCGGAATTTCTCCGCCGTGCGAAACGGGCTGCGGACGCGGTTGAGCCGCGCGGTGATGTCTTTCAGCAGCGCCTTGGGATTGTCCGACGCTTCGAGTTCGGATTTGTAGGCGGCCTCGAGTCCGCCCGAGATCGGGAGACTCCCCCAATCACCGCTTGGCCAGGCGAAACGCCATTTGAAGCGGGACAGATTGGCCGGGGCACTGCCCCCCATGCCATAGACCTTGCGCAGAATGACGACGCAGATCGGGACCGTGCTCTGGTAGACGGCGGTCATCGCGCGGCTGCCATAGCGGATCGTGCCGTCGTCTTCGGCCTTGCGCCCGATCATGAAGCCGGGATTGTCGACCATGTGGATCACCGGCAAGTGAAACGTGTCGGCCAAGTCGACAAAGCGCTCGACCTTGCGCGCGGTGGCAGCGGTCCACAGGCCGCCGAGCACCATCGGGTCGCTCGCCATGATTGCGACGGGGTAGCCATCGACCCGGGCGAAACCGGTGACAATCGACGGACCATGCTGGCGGCCGATCTCGAAGAAGCTTCCCTGATCGACCACGGCCTCGATGATCGGGCGAATCTTGTAGAGGTTGCGCAAGTCACGCGGGACAGCCTCGATCAGCCATTCCTCGCGCCGGTCGGGCGTGTCCCTGGTCGGCTTGCGTTCGGGCAATGTGTGGACTGAGGAGGGGAGATAGGAGAGGAAGGTGCGGGCCATGGCAAAGGCTTCGACTTCGCTTGCAGCCTCATCGTCGATCGCACCATTCTTTGCGTGGATGTGCGAGCCGCCCAACTCTTCCTTGGTGCGCTTTTCCCCAACGGCGGCCACGACCGGTGGCCCCGCAACAAAGAGCTGGCTAAGCCCCTTCACCAACAGGCAGTAATGGCTCATCACCAGCCGTCCCGCGCCGAGCCCGGCCACCGGGCCAAGGCCAAGCGCGACGACGGGGACGAGCGAGAGGTTGTCGACCATCACGTCCCAGCCCGGCACTTCGGGCACATAGGTGTGGCCCATCGTCTCGAGTGTCTTGACCGAACCGCCGCCACCGGTGCCTTCGATCATGCGGACGAGCGGCATCCGGTATTCACCCGCCAGCTTTTCGGACTGGACGAGCTTTTCATGGATTGCGGCATCGGCGGCGCCGCCACGCACGGTGAAATCGTCCGATTGGACGACGACTGGCCGCCCGTCGATCCGTGCCCGGCCGAAGAGCATGTTGGAGGGCAGGAAGGCGGTTAGCTCACCCTTTTCATCATAGGTTGCTGCCCCGCCCAGCTGCCCGATCTCGCGAAAACTGCCCCTGTCGACGAGCCCGGCGATCCGTTCGCGCGCGTTGAGCTTGCCATCGGCTTTCTGCTTCTTGAGTTTTTCAGGGCCGCCCATGGCCTCGGCAAGCGTGCGGCGCCTGCCAATTTCATCGACGTCCTTCTGCCAGCTCATGCAGGAAAGAACCGCTGCTTGCCGAACTTGATCGCAAAATAGAGCAGAAGCCCGATCGGTCCGACCATCAGCGTGAGGAACAGGCACGGCAGGAGCAACCAGTGGGGAATGCCGCTCGTCGCCGCATCTTCCACTTCCCAGCTGCCGATGAACAGGTCGAACGCGAGATAGTGCGTCCAGCCCATCATCAGGTTTCCATCGCTGGTAAAAAGTGCGGCAACGCCTGCCAATGTGCTGAAGTTTCCACCCTCGACCGGCTCGGTCGTCAGGAAGAATTGCGCCAGATAGGCCGCCGCCAGCAGCAGCGCGAGGATGCGGGCAAAGGCGATGCTGTAGGTCCGCTGGAGCGGCGCGAGGGCCAAGCCGAGCCAGCCGAGAAGGGCAAGGGCGTTGAGGCCCGAATAGAGTCCTTCGAGATGCATGTGTCTTACCCCTTGCTTGGCACGATCAGGAACTTCTCGCCCGTCGCGCGTTTGTTATAGGCCTCGATCATCGCGGGTTGCAGCGCCTCGGCCAGAGAGATTTCGCTGGTATAATGGCTGGCAAAGGTCGTCCGGAGTTCGGCCATCACCCGCGCCCGCAGCTTCATCGCATCGGCACCGATCTTCTGGAGGAACGGCGTCAACAACCATCCGCCCACGCCCCAGGCCATGCCAAGCCCCGCGCCGAGTTCGGTCGGCCGCGTATCGAGTCGGCCATAAATGTAAACCTGCTTGTGGATGGTCGATCCGTAGCGGCTGTATTCCTTCGCCGTCTTGTTGGCGGCGATTTCCATGGCGGTCAGGATCTGCCCGGCCAGCTTGCCGCCGCCGATCGCATCGAAGGCGAGTGTCGCACCCGTTTCGACCAGCGCCTGGACAAGGCTCTCCATAAAGTCCGGCGCGCTCGAATCGCAGACCTGCGTGGCGCCGATATCGCGCAGCAGCTTCGCCTGTTCCGCGCTGCGCACGATGTTGACGAGTTGCACGCCATCCTTGATGCAGATCTTGTTGAGCATCTGCCCGAGGTTGGACGCCGCCGCGGTATGGACCAGCGCACTATGCCCCTCCAGCCGCATCACCTCGACCATGCTAAGCGCGGTCAGCGGATTGACGAAGCAGGATGCGCCTTCGGCCGGCGTCGCCCCTTCGGGAAGGACCATACAGCCGCTGACCGAAATGCAGCGGTGCTGGGCATACATCGCGCCGCCGATCATCGTCACGGTCTTGCCCATCAGCGCCTGTGCTGCGGGGGAAGAGCCCGCCGCGATCACGACGCCCGCGCCTTCATTGCCCACCGCCATCGATTCATCGAGCCGCCCGGCCATCGCGCGCATCATCTGTTCGGGGATCTTCATCGTCGTGACGGGATGGCTTGGCGTGCCTGATGAATGCGCGGTCGAAACATCGGCGGCACCCAGCAACAGGCCAAGGTCCGACGGATTGATCGGCGTCGCCTCGACGCGCACCAGCACCTGATCCGGCCCGGGCTCCTTCACCGGTACATCGACCAGCGACAATTCCAGCTCACCGCTGCTCTTGACCAGCGACCGCAGTTCCAAACCCATTTTCTCTCTCCCGATTCCAAACACGAAAAGCTTCCATGCGCGTGGCTCGACAATTCGGCAAGACTGACATAAAGGCTGCGGCCGCGCGGGCGTAGCTCAATGGCAGAGCAGAAGCTTCCCAAGCTTACGACGAGGGTTCGATTCCCTTCGCCCGCTCCAGATCCGCCTTCCTCTCTTCACGTCCCTATTTGCCATCGGATGTGTTCCTGCGCTTGGCAGCACCGTCGGATGGGTGCTCAGTATTTTAACCCATATGGATTTGACAAATAGGATTGTTCCTTTCATGTTCTGATTCGGATGTGAGGAATTATCATGGTTCAGTGCGGTGCGGGCATAGAGTTGAAATCTTTGGCACGCCGGGCGTTCGCGCATTATCTGCGCACCGGCCAGTACCTGCCCGAAAGCGCGTTCGCACCAGCGAATATGCGGGCCGAAGTGAAGTTCAATCCGTATCACGATCCGCGCGATGGCCGATTTACTTTTGCAACCGGCGGAGGATCGGCGGTGGGAGTTGCAGCGCGTCCGGAGCGGCGGCGTTCAATTCAAACCGGCGGTGTCCGGGTGCCGCCCGTCGGCACTCCGCCCTTGCGTAGCGCTGACGTCCCAAAGAGTCAGGCGACGGGCTTTGACGACGGTGTCTTTCGTCCCCGGCGCTTCGATGCGTCTGCGCTAAGGCCTGTTCAGTTCGAAGCAGAGTCCCGGCCGCGCGCGCGCAGCAATTTTGACTCCATGATTCGGCCAATGACGCTTCAACCTGACTTTCCGGGGTTTGCCGGGGCGGTCGGTGGAAGCATCGTCAATGCAGCTGACGATTTCCTCGAGGTGACCGGACCTGCTCGCGATGCGACGATGGAATTGACCAAGAACGCCTCGAATGTGTTGATCGATCAGATCACGAAAATCGATCCGCTCTATCGTTTTGACTCGCTCGGTTTTCCGCAGACAATTGACGGAATGAACAATCAGCTGAACGGTCTGCACCGCGACCGGGCGGCCGCTTTCTACCGGATGCGCAGGGAAATGAGGCCGCTTCAGGTGGAGACGTTGCACTACCTGCAAAGTCGCGTGGACAAGGCTTATGAAGAGGGCGTCGGCTTGTTGCGTGAAGGGAAGCTGAATGTGAGGCTTTCGCCGAACGAAGCACTCGGAACCTATATCGATGCCAGATCTCGCAGGGATCTTCGCGACCTCTATCGATGGATGCAAATTTCAATTGAACGTGGAGAGCCGGTTCAGGTCAACCGGCGCCACTATGACACGCGAGAGAATGATCGGGCCTTTCGCCTCCCCGATGCCCGCATCGGCAAGGTGGCTTTCGACATGACGCTCACTCGCAAGACAATGGCAGATTCGCAAATCAAGGGTTTCTTCAACGCCGATGCTGAACCCGAAATGGTGATCATCGTGAGGCCGCGACAGTTGGGCCCCAATCATACTTATGCTATCAAAACGCCCGGGAGATAATCATGTCGCGCGCCTACGATCCCTATATTCCAGAGACAATCGGCGAACTGCTGGACCAGCTTGCTTCGATGACAGGTTCCGCACCGACTTTCGTCGACAGTCTCGGGATTTTCCCCCGGACCATCGACAGCGAATTTTTCGTGCTCAAGGAAGGCTTGAAGGTGGTGCGAAAGAAAATCGGCGAGGAGCGCTATGCGCAATGTGTCGAGATGGCAAACCGGATGCGCGCGCTGTTCGAAGCGGACCCAGAAGACACGAACGGGCAAAGCCAGGCGGGGCGGGAGCTGATCTTCGACATGGAAGATGTTCTGCGGGGCAAGCCGCCACCCAGATAACGCGACGGACTGCTTCAACACCTTCGATTCTCACTCTTTGCTATTTTGGAGCCATGCCATGCGCGGGCGCACGGGTGGGCGCGTCATCGTCAGCGTCATCGCGCTTTTGCCCATATTCTTGAGTTACGTCTTGAACCTTTTCTGGTTTCTGCTGATTCCTTTTCCCGATGCTTTTTTCGCGTTGTTTGGCATTTCCACTGCGCAGGTGGAATGGCGCGTTGCGGATTATGCAGCCGATGTGGGGAGGTGGTTTGTGATGCTAACGTTGTTTACCGGGTGGGCGAGGACCATACTAACCTATGATGCATCAGCACCAAATGCGCGTTGGGTCAGGGTTTCAGGCACGTCATGCTTCGCGCTTTGGGCCTACGCCAACGTCATTGCAATTGCTGTTTGATGACCTGGCCCCACTCGGCCTGCTTTCTGGGGGCGTCATCCTTGCCAAAACTTGGGATTATTCCCCAATTCGTAGCAACATGAACAGGGCCTGATTTCGGTGTTCATCGCCTGTAAATGGCAGAATTCCGGGAATAAGCCATAATTGGCACGGCGCATGCTTAGGAGTGGACAAGCCGGTCACAATGACCGGACGGATCAACACCAAAGTTCAGGGAGAACTCAGATGAATACGTATAATGGTTTCAATCTTCGCGACAGCATCACCGCCGCAATCGGCAGCCTGACCGCTGTCACTTTCAGCGCCCTTTTTGCGGCAACTTGCCTTGTTGGCCCTGTCGACACCGCCGGTACCGGACCATCGGCTCAGACCTATACCGTCGTTTCGCAGAACGCATGACGCCTTTTTACCCTGCCCCGACCCCCTCCAGGCAGGAAGGCCCGGGCCGGGAGAGCGCCCCCACTCTCCCGGCCCCTCGCACCCCATAGCCCGCCGATCGGCTGGCCGCTCTCGCCAAACCCCGCCGCAAATGGCAGGGGGGTGGCATGAGCCGGAAACCCCTTCCCCCAGCAATCAAGTTCGTGCTGGCAACGATGCTGATCAATTCGATCGGCTTCGGGATCGTCATCCCTTCGTTTCCGCAACTGATCATGTCGCTGGGCGATGCGTCGCTTTCGGAGGCGACTGCGATCGGCGGCCTGCTCTCACTGGTCTATGCCCTGTTCCAGTTCATTTTCGCACCGATCATGGGCAATCTGTCCGACAGGTTCGGCAGGCGACCGATCCTGCTCGGCTCGCTTTTCGGCTTTGCGGTTGATTTTCTCATCCTCGCCTTTGCGCCGACCATGGCCTGGCTGTTTGTTGCGCGGATGATGACCGGGATTTTCGGTGCCACGAACGGGCCGTCGCAATCGGTGATTGCCGATCTCGCCGGGCCGGACGATCGCTCACGCCTGTTCGGCTATATGAGCGCGGCCTTTGGCATCGGTTTTGTTGCCGGGCCCGCACTGGGCGGGCTGCTCGCCGAAATAAGTTTCCGCATGCCCTTTTATGCGGCGGCAGCGCTGGCAAGCACCAACCTGCTTTACGGCCTGTTCGCCCTGCCCGAAACGCTGGTAACGCAGAACCGCCGCCCGTTCGACTGGCGCCGTGCCAATCCCGTCGGTGCGCTGCTTTCGTTGCGCAAACTGCCGGGGCTCCTGCCGATTTCGGTCGTCTACTTCCTCTGGCAACTGGCCAGCCTGATCTATCCGATGACCTGGGCCTATTTCACGATCGGTCGCTATGGCTGGTCGAACGGCCTGGTCGGCCTCTCGCTCGCACTGATGGGCGGAGCGATGGCACTGACGCAGATTTTCCTGTCTTCGCGGATTGTCGCACGGTTCGGGGAAAGGACGACGGCCACGATTGGCATGGCGGGTGGCGTTCTTGGCATGATGGCTTTTGCGGTGACCACCAATGGCGGACTGGCCTTTGCGCTGATGCCTCTGATGGCGGTCCAGTCGCTCGTGCATCCCTGCCTGACTGCCATGATGTCGCGCCGGGCCGATGCAACAAACCAGGGTGAGGTGCAGGGCTATGCCTCCAGCGTCATGGCGGTGGGCTCGATACTCGCTCCCCTGGTCTTCAACCCTGCACTTGCCTGGTTCACTGGACCCAGGGCGCCGGTGCAGTTCTACGGTATCGCTTTTGTGATTGCGGCCGCAATTGCGATGCTTGCCCTGATTATCCTGCTTGCGCTCGGTCGTGCACCAACTCCCGATCCGGCAAGGTCGGCCTAGATGCCGCCGTCGAAAGAGTCGCGACCGACCTGACGCAACGCGGCGGCAAGCGCTTCGGTGCACCCATCAAGAGCAGCCTGGTCGGTTGAGCGGATGACGAAGTTAGACCCGACCCGCCCTTCGCGAAAAAAGGGATAGCTACCGATCTGGCAGCCTTCATGGGCCTTTTCGGTGTCGCCCAAAAGCTCGGCAATCTCGCTCTCGGCAACCCAGCAGCCAAGCGTATGCGAGAGGAGTGGGGCGCCGCCTTCAAGCGAGCCGGTCAGCGCGTCGAGCATCCCGGCGGTGATGTGCGGCACGCCGGCCATGATGAAGATATTGCCGTGACGGATGCCCGGCGCACCCGACATTCGGTTTGGAATAAGTTCCGATCCGTCAGGCACCCGCGCCATCCGCAGGCGCGCCTCGGTCACCCCGCCGCGTGATTCATAGTAGCGGGTGAGCGCCGCGCTCGCCTCGGGATGGATGACAACGCCGACGCCGAGCGCCGCGGCAATGGCATCGACAGTAATGTCATCATGCGTCGGCCCGATCCCGCCGGTGGTGAAGAGGTAATCGTTTCGCGCCCTGAGCGCATTGACCGCCTCGACGATCGCGCCTTCGACATCGGGCACGACACGCACTTCGGCAAGGCGGATACCCTGAATGTTGAGCCACAGCGCAATCTGCGAAACATTCTTGTCCTGCGTTCGGCCGGACAGGATTTCATCGCCAATGACGACAAGGGCGGCGGTCCAGATGCGAGGCTCGGTCATGTCGCTGCCATAGCCACAAAGCACGCCTCTCGCAAAGGCAGGAGTTAGTTGCTATATTCGCCGTCATGACCGACTATCAGACCGTCACTTTTGACACGCTCCACGCCCGCAACGGCGCCATCAAGCTTCATGGCCCCGAAGGGTTTGAAGGGATGCGCAAGGCGGGGCTCCTTTCCGCACAAATCCTCGATGCGCTGGTGCCGCTGATCGTGCCCGGCGTCACGACCGAGGAGATTGACGATGTCGTGCGGCGGATGACGCTCGAGGCGGGCGCGATTCCCGCAACGCTTGGCTATCGCGGCTATACGCATAGCTGTTGTACGTCGATCAACCATGTTGTGTGCCACGGCATTCCCAGCGCGAAAGTCTTGCGGGACGGCGATATCGTCAATGTCGATGTGACCAGCATTTTCGATGGCTGGCACGGCGATACCAACCGGACCTATCTGGTCGGCGATGTACCGATCAAGGCGAAGCGGCTGATCGAAGTTACTTATGAAGCGATGATGCTCGGGATCGAGCAGGCGCGGGCCGGCAATCACCTTGGAGACGTGGCGCATGCGATCCAGAGCTTTGCCGAGCGCCACCGCTATGGCGTGGTCCGCGATTTCTGCGGGCACGGGATTGGCCGCCTGTTCCACGACGCGCCCGAAGTCGTTCATGCCGGGCGACCAGGGACGGGTCCTGAATTGCGGCCCGGCATGTTCTTCACGATCGAGCCGATGATCAATATCGGCCGGCCGGATTGCAAGGTGCTCGACGATGGCTGGACGGCAGTCACGCGAGATCGCTCGCTTTCGGCCCAGTTCGAACACAGCATCGGGATCACCGAGGGCGCGCCGGAGATTTTTACGAAGAGTCCGGCAGGGCTGGATTGTCCAGCGGCTTAGCTCGCCTTCAGGAATCGCCCGCCGACAATCTTGAAAACCACAAAGCAAACAAATGCCCCGCCGGCAAGCCCGGCATGAAGGAGCCAGAAGCTGGTAGTCGGCATCGTCTCGTAAAACCCGCCGATCCACCCGACCAACGCGTTGCCGGTAAAGAAGGCCAGATAATAAAGCCCGATCGCCGTCGCGTTGATTGCCTTGGGCGCGACCTTTGCGAAGAGCGCGAGGCTGACCGGGAGCATGTGTGCAAAGGCGATGCTGTTGATGATGTGGAACAGCACCGGCAGCGCCAACCCGATCTTGCCGCCTGCAGGCTGGGTCGCTGCGGCAAAATAGAGGCAGAGCATGCCAAGTACGGAGAAGGCTGAGCCGATAATGATCTTGCTGATCTCATCGGGCTCCTGCCAGCGTTTTCCATACCAGCGGTAAAAGGCAGCGACGAGTACAAGAAAGCTGACGCTGACGATGGCATCGAGCGTCACCAGCCAGGTCGTGGGCAGCTTTTCGCCCCTCCAAACCAGGTCGAACTGCTGATCCCCCCAGACCAGATAGGCGTTGAATATCTGGTTGTTGGGTACGATCGATATCGCGAGAACGGGGATCAGGAGGAGCAGCGCGATGACGGCTGGCCAATCCTCGCGCTTGAGCTTTGGTGCGGGGGTAGCGTTCTGCTTGCGGACAACCAGTTCATCCTGCGGGAAATGCTTCTGCCCGGCCAGATAGATGGCCAGCGCAATGAGCATCCCGACCCCCGCCGCGCCGAAGCCCCAGTGCCATCCGACTTTTTCGCCCAACGTTCCGACGATCAGGGGCGAAGCGATGACACCCGCATTGATGCCGAGATAGAAAATCTGGAAGGCGTCGGCGCGACGCAGATCTTCGGGTTTGTAAAGCGATCCGACCAGGCTGGCGATATTGCCCTTCATCAGGCCGCTTCCAATGATGAGACAGAGCAGCGCAACCAGGAAACTTACTTCGAAGGCCATCAGAAAATGGCCTGCTGCCATCGACACTGCCCCGATCAGTACCGCCCGTTTCTTGCCCAGCACCCGATCTGCAAGCAAACCGCCAAGGATCGGTGTCAGATAGACCGAGGCTGCGTAGGTGCCGAAGATCGCTGATGCGAGTGCTTGGCCCTCAAGATTGCCGAACAGGCGACGAAAGCTGCCGAAGAATGCAATATTCTCAATATGGCCGGGGAGCAGGAGCTCTTTCGTCATGTAGAGAACGAGCAGCGCTTGCATGCCGTAATAGGAAAATCGCTCCCACGCTTCGGTGAAAGCAAGATAGCCCAAGCCGATTGGATGTCCGAGAAAGCGGCGGTCTTGCGCAAGCGCGATCGCTTCCGGCTCTGCGTCGTCGGCGATTGTCATTGTCTGTCCCTTGCAACCCGTCGTTCGACACAGTGTAATCACCGAGCGGTCGGACAAACGCAATGCGCTTTTCATCACCGACGTGCATTGTCTGCCTAAATAACAGGCAATATTTTCACCGTTGCTTGCCGACTGGGCAGGATTTGAACGATCCTGCTGCGGAATCCTGACTCCTGTTGCCGAATCCTGTTTGGCACGCTTATTGAAGACAATCACGCGACCCGGGGGACTCAGGAAACCAACATGAAAAAGATCGAAGCGATCATCAAACCATTCAAGCTCGACGATGTGAAGGAGGCGCTTCACGAAGTAGGGGTGTCGGGCATCACGGTTACCGAGGCCAAGGGGTTTGGCCGACAGAAGGGGCATACCGAACTTTATCGCGGTGCCGAGTATGTGGTTGATTTCCTGCCAAAGGTTAAGCTCGAAGTTGTTGTCGAGGATAATATGGCCGCCCGGGTTGTCGAAGCGATTGCTGCCGCAGCCCAGACAGGGCGAATCGGCGACGGCAAGATATTCGTACTTCCGGTGGAAAGCGCATTGCGCATCCGCACGGGGGAGAAGGATGGCGACGCGATCTGACGTGTTCGCCCAATTTGCGGGAGCGGCGTCCTGCCGCGCCCTGGTTCAAACAATCAAGAATGAGGAAGGTTGATTACAATGGCCAAACCGGCAGACATTTTGAAGCGTATCAAGGATGAAGAGATTGAGTGGGTCGATCTCCGCTTTACCGATCCCAAGGGGAAATGGCAGCATCTGACAATGTGTTCGGTTGTCATCGGAGAAGACGAATTGACCGATGGCCTGATGTTCGACGGTTCCTCCATTGCCGGCTGGAAGGCGATCAACGAATCGGACATGATCCTCAAGCCCGATCTGAGCTCGGTCTATATCGATCCGTTCTCGGCGACGCCGATGATGATCATCTTCTGCGACATCGTTGAACCCTCTACCGGAGAACTTTACGCGCGCGATCCGCGTTCGACTGCCAAGCGCGCCGAAGCCTATCTGAAATCCACAGGCATTGGCGACACCGTCTATGTCGGTCCCGAGGCCGAATTCTTCATGTTCGACGATGTCCGGTTCGAAAACAGCTATAACACGAGCAGCTATACGCTCGACGATATCGAACTTCCGACCAATACGGGGACGAAGTATGAAGGTGGTAATCTCGGTCACCGTCCGCGCGCCAAAGGCGGCTACTTCCCCGTGGCACCTGTCGATTCGGCTCAAGATATTCGTGGAGAGATGGTCTCGACGATGCTCGAAATGGGACTTCCCTGTGACAAGCACCACCATGAAGTTGCTGCCGCCCAGCACGAGCTCGGGCTTACGTTCGGCACGCTTACTGAAACCGCTGACCGCATGCAGATCTACAAATATGTCGTGCACATGGTCGCGCAGGCCTATGGCAAATCGGCCACATTCATGCCCAAGCCGATCAAGGAAGATAATGGTTCGGGCATGCACACCCATTTGTCGATCTGGGCCAAGGGCAAGCCACTGTTTGCAGGCAACGGCTATGCCGGCCTTTCAGACATGTGCCTCTATTTCATCGGCGGCATCATCAAGCATGCAAAGTCGGTAAACGCCTTCACCAACCCGACGACCAACAGCTACAAGCGACTGGTTCCGGGCTATGAAGCCCCTGTGCTTCTTGCCTATTCGGCGCGCAATCGCTCTGCGTCTTGCCGCATTCCCTACGGTGCCGGCGCCAAGGCCAAGCGTGTGGAAGTCAGGTTCCCGGATGCGATGGCGAACCCGTATCTTTGCTATGCGGCGCTGTTCATGGCGGGCCTTGATGGCATTGAGAACAAGATTCATCCAGGCGATGCGATGGACAAGAATCTGTACGATCTCCCGCCCGAGGAACTGGCGCAAGTGCCAACGGTCTGCGGGTCACTCCGCGAGGCGCTTGAAAGTCTTGAGGCCGATCACGCCTATCTGCTCAAGGGCGATGTGTTCTCCAGGGATCAGATCGAAAGCTATATCGAACTCAAGATGGAAGACGTTGCCCGCTGGGAAATGACGCCTTCTCCAGTCGAGTTCGATATGTATTATTCCTATTGATCAAGAGGACGGGGCGGTGGACAACATCGCCCCGTCTCTCGCGAAGCGGGCGTTCGTCAAATTGTGAATTGTAGCGCAGCAAAGGCTATGCTTACGCGAATTCAGTAACCCGGATGGCGGGCGGTGACATTGTGGACATGGCTTGATCGGGGTTGAACCGATGCCATCCATCCGGGCCGAGCCGTTCAATCGGCCGGAACTTGATCTTATATTCCATGCGGCTTGAACCCTGGATCCAGTACCCAAGATAGACATAGGGCAGGTTGGCGGATGCTGCCCGCAGGATATGATCCATGATGATGAAGTTGCCCAGACCCGGCCGGTCACCGTCATCGGCCGCGAAAAAACTGTAGATCATTGACAGTCCATCGCCTTGCTGATCGGTCAGGCATGCCCCCACCAGTCGGCCAGGGCGTCCGCCAGTCGAGGGTTCACGATATTCGATAACAAAGGAATTGACCGGCGACTGTTCGACCATGTCGGCATAATCGATTTCATCCATTCCAGCCATGCCCCCGGTCGGGTGACGCCGGTCAAGATAGCATCGCAACAGCTGGAATTGTTCATCAGTTGACCATGGACGGGTCGCAGTAACCTCCAGATCGGCGTGACGCTTCAAAACCTTGCGCTGGCTCGCATTTGGGGTGAATTCGGACGCGACGACACGAACGGAAATACAGGCCGAACAGGATATGCAACTCGGACGGTAGGCAACACCCTGGCTACGTCGAAAGCCGATTTTTCCCAACGCATCGTTTAGCTCGCTGGCATGGGCACCGGTCAGCTCGGTAAAAACCTTGCGTTCCAGGCGTCCGGGCAAATAGGGGCAGGGCGTCGGGCTCGTGACGAAAAATCGCGGAAATCGGAATTGTGCTGTCACGTGCGGTCCGTCTCCCAAGCCATGAACTGCCTGTCTCTTACGACGTTATGAAGCGGTATCCCGGAGATGAAAAGAGCGTTTACCATTAATAGAAGGTAAAAGGCGAAATTAGCCTTGAGTCAGGCAAGTTCGACCTGTGAAACCTCGTATCCACCGTCTCCCAGCGCCGCCTTTAGTCGCTCGAGATGCGCGCCGTCGCGGGTCTCGCATTCGATATCGGTGATCAGCCCTTTTGCGGGCAAAGTTGTGAAGACACGCTGATGATAGATTTCGATGATGTTGACACTCTGTTCGGCAAAAATGCGCACAACATGGAACAGCGCGCCGGGTCGATCCTGCAAGCGGATCCGCAAGCGCGCCAGGCGCCCCGATCTGGCCAGATCGCGAAGCAGCACATTTGCCAGCAATCGCGTATCGATATTGCCGCCGCACAGGACAATACCCACTGTCCGGCCCTTGAAGTGTTGAGGATGTTCCAGCAGCGCCGCGAGACCTGCAGCACCTGCGCCTTCGACCACCGTCTTCTCGATCTGGAGCAGGAGGCTGACCGACTGTTCGAGCGCGCGTTCGCTGACGAGCACAATATCGTCGACCAGCGATTTGACAAAGCGCCGGGTCAGTTCTCCGGGATATTTGACGGCGATGCCCTCAGCCAGCGTGTCTCCTTCACAAGGTGCACTGCCGCCGGTGATTGCATTGTGCATCGAAGGATAAAGTTCGGCCTCGACGCCGATCAGTTTCAGATCAGGCTGGAGGGCCTTTGCCGCCGTCCCCATGCCGGAGATCAAACCGCCGCCGCCGATCGGGACGACCAGTGTGTCAATGTCGGGCGCGTCTTCGAGCATTTCGAGAGCGACCGTTCCCTGCCCTGCAATGATGTCCGGTTCATCGAAGGGATGAACGAAGGTCAGGCTGCGCTCTGCTTCAAGCGCGCGGGCATGGGCATAGGCGTCTTCGAACGTCTCGCCGTGCAACACGACCGTCGCCCCGTGCGCTTCGGTTTGCATCACCTTCACGGTTGGCGTTGCATTGGGCATCACGATTGTCACCGGCACGCCCAACCTTTTGCCGTGATAGGCAAGGCCCTGCGCATGATTGCCCGCGGATGCGGCGATCACTCCGTTCTTGCGCGCATTGTCCCCCATCACCAGCAACCGGTTCAGCGCACCGCGCTCCTTATAAGCGGCCGTGAACTGGAGATTCTCGAACTTCAGGTAGACCTTGGCACCCGTCATCTGCGAAAGCGTCTGGCTGTGCAGTGTCGGTGTCCGCACAACCGCGTCACCAATCCGCAAATGTGCGGCGCGAACATCTTCAAGCGTGACGGGGAGGTGGTCGTGATCTGACATGCTGGGCGCCATACCGGTTTTCCGCGCTTTGTGAAGCATCTTGGTCTGCGTCGCCGTTGGCCGTAAGAGATCGCGTGGACTTATACTCGATCATCAAGACGATCCATATCATCAGCGCGACGATCCTGTTCGGCACCGGGATCGGGATTGCCTTCTTCTTTTTTCTGCCGCACCTCCGCCAACAGGACGTCACGGCCCGGCTGACAGCGGCACAAACGACGGTGACAGCCGATTTCCTCTTCACCCTGCCAGCCGTCATTGTCCAGCCGCTGACAGGGGCATGGCTGGTGTGGGAAGGCGGGTTCGACTGGGCCGATTACTGGCTGATGATAACCTATTTGCTCTATCTCGTCGCAGGCTTTTGCTGGGTTCCGGTTGTCATCATCCAGATCAGGCTGAAGCAAATGCTTGAAGCGCACGCGGCTGGCACCGCAATCGACCAGCCAAGGTATGACCGGCTCTTTCGCTGGTGGTTCATCCTTGGCTGGCCCGCCTTTGGCGGGCTGGTTGTCACTTTCTTCCTGATGGTCGCCAAGCCGACATGGTAGCGCGCATCCTGATCATTGGCGGCTATGGCAATTTTGGCAGCTATATTGCCCGGTCGCTTGCGGGGGATGCCAATATCCGGTTGCTGATCGCGGGCAGGTCGATCGACAAGGCTTTGCAGTTCCTCACAACGCTACAGGTGAACAATGCTGCCGAGGCGCACGAAATCGACATTGCGGGTGACGTTGGCGCCGTGCTTGCGCGGATCAGGCCCGATGTGGTCATCCACACAACCGGCCCGTTCCAGTCGCAGGATCATCGCGTCGCCCGCGCCTGCATTGCGCAGAGGTGCCATTATCTCGACCTTGCCGACGCGCGCGATTTCGTTGCCACGATAGGAACGCTGGATGCCGAGGCAAAGGCGAAAGGCGTGCTCGTCGTCAGTGGCGCAAGTTCGGTGCCATGTCTGACGGCGGCGGTGATAGACCATTACCTTCCCCGCTTTTCCCGGCTCGACAGCGTTGACTACGGAATCAGCGCGGCGCAGCAGACCAATCGCGGGCTGGCAACGGCGTCCGCAATTCTCAGCTATGTCGGCAAACCCTTTGAGGCACTTCGGGAGGGCCGCACACGAATCGTCCATGGTTGGCAGGATTTGCACCCAGTGCGTTATCCCGAACTTGGGACGTGCCTTTTCGGCGATTGCGACATTCCCGATCTATCCCTGTTCCCCGCGCGCTATCCCACGCTCAGGACACAGCGCTTCTGCGCCGGACATGAGATCAAGCTGCTCCATCTCGGCACCTGGCTGCTCAGTTGGCTGGTGCGCCTGCGGCTTGTTGGTTCGCTTGCGCCGCATGCCGAACGCCTGTTGCGCCTTTCATTCCTGTTCGACTGGCTGGGATCCAGTAGAAGCGGCTTCCATATGTTTCTGGAGGGCGAGGGCAAGGACGGTCGGGCGTTGCACGAACGGTTCTTCATAATCGCGCGATCCGGACACGGCCCCTATATCCCGTGCATGCCTGCCATCCTCCTTGCCAGACGTCTTGCGCACGGTGCGATCAGTCAGCGCGGCGCGGCCCCGTGCGTCGATCTGATTACGCTGGAGGACTATCTCGCCGCTCTGAAAGGACTCGACATTGCGGATATACGGGAGACTCGGCGATGACCGATACGATACGACCGCCTTTGCCAGAATTTGACATGTCGAGGCCATTGTTCATTTTTGACGGGGTTTGTGTGTTGTGTTCAGGTGGCGTGCGATTCTTGATGGCACATGACAAGAGCGATCGCATCCGTTTCACACCCGCCCAATCGCCGCTAGGTCGCGCGCTATACGTGCATTTTGGGCTTGATTTTGACGAGACGTATCTGTTGGTCGATCAGGGTCAAGCCTATGCTAGGAGCAGCGGCTACCTCCGGCTTTGTGCGATCCTTGGCGGGGGGTGGCACTTGCTGCGGATCGGTGCGATCATCCCGGAATGTTTGCGGGACTGGGTCTATCGTATCATCGCGCGCAACCGCTATCGATGGTTCGGCACCGCCGGTTATTGCGCCCTTCTGACCGAGGAGCAGCGTAAAAGGTTACTCTGAAAACTCCTGCTCTGGCCAAGCGAGAACGAGCAGCTTATGCTTCATGCATGGCAAAAATAGCTTTTATCGGGCTTGGCGTGATGGGCGGGCCCATGGCGCGGCATCTGGCGGCTGCCGGGCATGATATGACGGTTTACAACCGCACACAGGCCAAGGCGGACTCCTGGGTTTCGGCGCATGGCGGGCAGAGCGCGCCGAGTCCCGCTGCAGCTGCAGAAGGTGCTGACGCAGTGATTACTTGCGTCGGCGCCGATGATGATCTTGCGGCCGTCACCCTCTCGCGCGATGGTGCCTTCCGGACGATGCGCCGGGATGCGTTGTTCATCGATCACACGACGGTTTCTGCCAAGATCGCCCGGCAATTGGCCGTTGAAGCGAAGGACAAATATATCCTCCCCATCGATGCGCCGATGACGGGCGGGCAGATCGGCGCAGAGAAAGGCACGCTCACCCTCATGTGCGGCGGGCGGGCCAAGGCGATCGAGGCCGCCACGCCGATCATGCAGGCCTATTCTTCGAAGATCGTCCATGTCGGGCCGACCGGTTCCGGGCAACTCACCAAGATGGTCAACCAGATCGGCTTTGCCGGGATCGTCCAGTCGCTGGCCGAGGCGATCCGGTTTGCGCAGGCGGAAAATCTCGATCTCGACAAGGTTTATGAGGCGATCTCCGGCGGCGCCGCGTCAAGCTGGCAGATGACCAACCGCTGGGCAACGATGGCCAAGGACGAATTCGATTTCGGGCTTGCTGTCGATCTGATGCGCAAGGATCTGGGGCTGGCCTTCGACGAAGCGCGGGGAAATGGCGCGACCCTGCCGGTGACGGCTCTGGTCGACCAGTTCCTCGCCGAAGTGCAAGGGCTGGGCGGCGGGCGGCAGGATCCAAGCGCGCTGATCCGCAGGTTGGCGAAGCCGGGTTAGGGTTGGTGGAAAGGTTCGGCTTTGGGGTGGTTAGCGGACATGGACTGCTATAGGCTTTTGCAATGTTCAGATTGACAGTTCCGTTCTTGCTTGTTGTCGGTAGCCTAGTCGGATGCTCACCACGTGCGGCAAGTTATGGCTCGGAGCATCAATTGAGCGACGACGATATCGCAGGTTTCGCCGTGAAGCTTCAACAAGCACCATTCCGGCAAGG
>JANNLW010000139.1:0-1008 GCA_031397145.1 Sphingomonadales bacterium
CGTGCGGTCTCACTTCGCGATGTCTATATGGCAATCGCCAAGGCACCTTTTGGCAAACCCAACACCGCCAAGACCTGGAAGGATGTGAACGGGTCACTGCCCGCCACGCCGATCCGCGTCTATGGCCCGCCAACGACCAGCGGAACACGGTCTTCGCTTGAAGACCTCATCCTTACGCCAGCGTGCGAATCCAATCCTGCGATCGCAGCGATGAAGAAAACCAACGAAGCCAAGTACAAGCAGATCTGCCTGGGCTTGCGCGAAGATGGTGGCTACATCAATGCGGGTGAGAACGACAATCTGATCGTCCAGAAGCTCGAGGCCAATCCCGGCACAGTCGGAATTTTCGGCTATTCCTATCTTGAAGAAAACGCGACTCGCCTGAGCGGCGTCTCTCTCAACGGCGTCGCACCAACTGCAGCGTCCATTTCCTCGTTCAAATATCCCGGGGCTCGTGCGCTCTACATCTATGTCAAGAACGCTCACTTGAAGGCCATTCCCGGCATCCGCCAGTTTACCGCAGAATATGCCAAGGACTCGACGTTCGGTCCGCGCGGCTATTTGCTGCAATATGGCCTTCTTGCCAGCCCGGATGCCACCCGCAAGCGTGCCGCCGCTTTCGCCACCACGATGACACCGATGAACAACGCCGGTCTCAAGTAAGTACAAAAAGAAATTAAGGGGCATAAAATGAAACGCTTTACCCTGTTGCGGGTCCTCCTCTGGGCCAGTGCCATGGCATTCTCGCCGCAAGTCAACGCGCAAACCGCGGACAAGGAAATCGAACCGCCAACGGATGCGCCGTCACCTGACGATGTGCCGACCACCGTATCGGCCGAGGAAGCCAATATCAGTGCAGCGGATGCACGTGCTGCCGAACTTGAAGCCCAGATTGAGGGCCTGCAGGCCCAGCTGACCGAATTGAAGACGCTGGTCACCAAGGCTGCACCGAGCTGGAAGGGTGCTCCGCAGTGGACGGACACCGACGAAGGCTTTAGCTTCAAGGTT
>JANNLW010000422.1:0-2599 GCA_031397145.1 Sphingomonadales bacterium
CTTTTTTATGACAACGCTCAAGCAGATTCTTCAACCGCCTGATGTGGCGTCCAAAAAGCCTTCAAATGTCAGGGAAAGTGCATGGTCCAGCGCCGCCATGTCTGCCCCAATCCCTAGCCTGAAGAAGCTTGTGACAGGAAAGTCAGGCAGGCCACACGGTATGATCCCGCCGAAATGAGAGAGGTCGGGATCGACATTGACGCTGAACCCATGAAACGTGACCCAACGTCGCACCCGCACACCGATCGCCCCGATCTTGGCCTCCTTGCCATTGTCATCGGTCCAAATCCCGATCCGTCCGTCCGCGCGCCACGCCTTCAACCCAAGTTCGGCAAGGGCCGCGATCACCCATCCCTCTAGCGCATTCACAAAACAGCGGACATCCCGACCGCGTCCGGCAAGGTTCAGCATCACATAGCCGATCCGTTGTCCTGGACCGTGATAGGTGTAGCGGCCGCCGCGACCGGCCGCATAGATGGGAAAGCGAGCGTCAAGAAGCTCGGCAGGATCCGCGCTGGTGCCGCCGGTATAAAGCGGCGGGTGTTCGAGCAGCCAGATTTGTTCGCGAGCAGTTCCATCGAAAATGGCAGCAGCGCGCCGCTCCATCGCTGCAAAAGCATCGGGCCAAGGTGTCAGACCTGGCGTGACTTTCCATTCGGGAGACAACGAATCGTTCATGACGTCTCGTGGAGCCGTCGAAGCCCTTGATCAAGTGACACTTGCCAGTGGCCGGTGAAAGCGGCATTTGGCGGCGATGAACAAGTTTACATATGATGCAGCCTGGGCCGATCTGGTGGCAATGACACGAGCGAACGCCAGCGTGCTTGTGATTATCGCTGGCGCATTCCTGTTTCTTCCCAATTTTGCGCAGCTGCTGCTCGCTCCGCCTCCGGAGGTTCGTTCGCTCGACTGGAATGGCGTTCGACAAATGGAGGAGTATTTCAGCAAGAACGGTCTCACGCTGATTCTTTGCAACCTGCCGGTATGGCTTGGATCAGCCGGGATATTGGCGCTTTTGCTGGATCCACGCAGATTGACTGTCGGTGAAGCCCTGTTGAGCGGAATGCGGTTGCTACCGGGCGTGATCGTCCTGAATTGGCTCACCCAGTTTTTGATCCTGATGGGCCTGCTCCTGCTGGTCGTGCCGGGTGTCTACCTGATCGGCAGGCTGATGCTTGCAGCGCCGACCCAGATGGCCGAACGGATTGGCAATCCTGTAAAAGCCATCCAGCGTTCCTTTGCGCTTACCGGGCAAAATGGATGGCGCATTGCCGGCCTTGTCCTGCTGATTGCCCTTGTCGCCATGATTGTCGCTGCTGCAATCAACCTGGTCCTCGGGATCGCGTTGAGCCTGGTCCTGCCGAAGGCTGCACTCGTTGTTGCGTTTGCAATACTGAAATCGGCGATCGGTGCGACAACGGCATTGTTGCTCCTGCTTCTCGGCGCAGCGCTCTATCGGCAACTTGCGCCTTCAAGCTAGCTCCAGGTTGCGAGCGGCGGCAGGCTCATCAGGATTGCCTCGATATTGCCGCCGGTCTTGAGGCCGAACAGCGTCCCGCGGTCATACACAAGGTTGAATTCGGCATAGCGTCCGCGCCATTCAAGCTGGGCCCTGCGATCCGCATCCGAGAATGGAAGCGCCATCCGTCGGCGAACGATTAAAGGAAAAATGTCGAGAAAAGCGTCGCCCACGTCGCGCGTGAAGGCGAAGTTTGCCTCGAAATCGCCTTCGAGATGATCATAGAAGATACCGCCGACGCCGCGATGTACGTTGCGATGCGGAATCCAGAAATAATCATCGGCCCATTTTTTGAAGCGACCATAATAGTCCGCTCCGTGAAGGTCGCACGCATCCTTGAGCCGTGCATGAAAATCGGCGGTATCCTCTTCATAGGGAAACGGCGGATTGAGATCGGCTCCTCCGCCAAACCAGCGTTTTTGCGTTACAAGGAAGCGGGTATTCATATGGACGGCGGGCACGTGCGGATTCACCATGTGCGCAACCAGGCTGATTCCTGTCGCAAAGAAGCTGGGATCTTCGGCGGCCCCGTGAATGGTCCTGGCAAACTCGCCCGAAAATGTGCCGCCGACAGTTGAAACATTGACGCCGACCTTCTCGAACACCTTCCCCTTCATTACGCCTTGAACGCCCCCGCCGCCCTTGGCTTCCGGGTCATTGTCCCGATTCCAGGGCGTGTAGGTAAACCGCGCATCGCTCCCCATTTCGCGTTCGATCGATTCGAATGCGGCGCAGATGCGATCGCGGAGGCTTTCGAACCATTGGCGGGCTGCGGCCTGTTGGTCATCGAGTTGGATCATTCGGGTAATCTTCCGGTCTGGCGAAGTGCTTCAGCGAGCGCGATGCCGGTTGCGACCGAGATATTCAAGGATCGAACTGCGGGATTGAGCGGAATCCGGACCCTTGCGGCGCATGCGTCGCGCACGTCATCCGGCACTCCTGCGCTTTCCTGACCCATCAACAGTACGTCGCTGACTTGAAAGGCAAAATCGGTCAGCCGGGCCTGTGCCTTGCTGGAAAGGAGAATCAGGCGCCCTTGTGCCGAAGTGGCGAAACTGTCCCAATCGGTGTGGCGGACAA
>JANNLW010000223.1:0-9595 GCA_031397145.1 Sphingomonadales bacterium
GACTTTGTAAATCCACCAATTCGAGTCAGAGCGGAGACAACCTGTTCCTGTTTCACCACCAGCTGTGCCGCATACCGCATGGGCTGCAGCATACAGCCGCCGCATCGGCCGGCGACCGCACAGAACGGTTCAATTCGGTCCGCGGACGGCTTTAGAAGACAGTGCAGGCGGGCAATTGCATAATTGCTTTTATGCTGCTCAATTACTGCCTCGACCTGATCGCCGGGCCAGACAGCAATTGCAACTGAGCCTTGTGAAATCCGTTCATCGGGCGTAACTTTTTGGTCTGATAGGATGAAGGGCTCAAAGCAAAGGTTGGAGGATTGGTGATGCGCGGGCGAATAGTTTCATCGACGTTGGTCGCAATGCTGGCCATGAGCAGCCCCGTGTTTGCGGCGGGTGGCGGAGGCGGTGGAGGTGGCGGAAGTTTTCCAAGCAGCTCGGCCCCGCAATATGACCCTGTCGCCGAATATACCAAGGGAACGGCCGCGCTTCAGGCGAAGGATTTCAAGGCCGCCAAGACCGCGTTCGACCATGTTCTGGCAAGCGCGCCGCGTGATGCCAACACAAACTATCTGGCAGGAATTTCAAGGCAGGGTCTGGACGACTGGAAAGGCGCCAGGAAATTCCTCGAAAAGGCGGCCAAGATCGATCCCAACATGACGAGCGCGTGGCGAGAGCTGGGCGTGACCTATGTCAAGCTGTATGACAAGCCGAATGCCGAAGCGACGCTTGCCACCTTGCAGGCCAAGGCAACCGCATGCGGAGGCATTTGCCCGACAGCGGCCGAGTTGAAGGAGGCCGTCGATACCGTGACAACAGCCCTTTCCGGAGCGCCGACCGCGTCACTTGGCCTGGACCGCAGCCTGCTTTTTGCCAGCGCCGCCACGGGAGACGCGCTTTACCTCGATGCCGTCGCGCAGATCAACGAGCGCCGGTACGAAGATGCGATCGGCACGCTCAAGGCGGCGCAGGCCAGCTTTGGCCCTCATCCTGATATCCTGACCTATCTCGGCTTCGCCATTCGCAAGCTGAAGCGGTTTGACGAGGCGGAGCGTTACTATCTCGCTGCGCTGGCGGTTGCGCCCAACCATCGCGGTGCGACCGAATATTATGGTGAACTCATGGTCGAACGGGGTGACCTTGCAGGCGCAAGGTTGAAACTTGCAGCTCTTGATACCCAATGTCGTTTTGGCTGTGCCGAGGCGGAGGAATTGCGTCGTTGGATCGCCGCAGGCCACTCGCCGCATTCCTGATCAAGCTCGGGCTGGTCCTGTTCGCCAGCGCAGGAGCCAGCGCCAATGGCCCCCTGCCGCTTCGCGAAGCTGGCTGGCTTGCGCCGGTCCAGCGCCTTCATCTTTTGACGACGCGCCCCGAAGAATGCGTGCCAGACGATCCGCCCGACATTGTTTCGCTGGTCTATGGTACGGTTGCGTTCCGCGATCCGATGCTGCTTGGCGGGCAGGCGGCGCGCGCCGGCTTGAGCTGCATGAGCTGCCACAGGGGCGGTCGCGGCAACGCGGGCTTCCAGTTTCCCGGACTGTCCGGGCCGCCGGGGACTGCGGATGTGACGTCTTCGTTGATGAGCTCACACCGTGGCGATGGCGTGTTCAACCCAAAACCAATTCCTGACCTGACCTATTCGATGCCCAAAGTCTCGCGGGTGGATGAGCGGGGTCTTGAAGCCTTCATTCGCGGATTGGTGGTCGACGAATTTGATGGAGAGCCGCCTTCAGCCACCATCCTCAAGGGGTTGGCAAGCTATGTTCGGGCTCTTGACCCCAAGGCCTGCACGCTGAGAGGCGACCAGCCTTATGGTGTGGCCAATGCGTTGGCCGACTATTTTGTGGCACTTGGCGCAGCCGAAACCGCGCTGGTTGACGGTGACCGGGAAACGGCCGTCGCCATGCTCAGGGGCGCGCGCTCGATTTTGGGCAGCATCGACGTTCGATACGCTGCAGTTTCGCTGGAAACTACGCGGGCGTCGCTTGACGAGGCGAGTCTTGCGCTGGCCGGTTTGCAGCAATCCTTGCGCGATGGCAGTGACCTTGCGGCGGTTGCAGACGCGGTCCACAAGCGCTGGGTCGGCACGCGCCGCTGGGCCGATCCCCTGATCCGCACCGAACACCAGTCGCTGTACAATCCGAAGTTGCTGAAGGCCGCCCTCGCGCGCTGATCAGCGCGTTTCGAACGGCTTGATTCCGGCGCTGAGCCGGTTGGCAGAAATTTTGAGCGGCTCATGGCTCCAGTCAGCCACAAAGACCGTGTTGTTCGCCCCGGCACCGAGCGCCGCTTCATTGTTGGTGATGACCAGCCCGCGCGACGGATGGGCGCGGACTTCGGCTGCAACCGCGATCATTGCCGAATAATTCTCCTTGTCGCGGCCCTGGACAAACATATTACCCGAAATGGTTCCCGTGGCGCCGGCTGGCAGGTCAATCATATAATTGGTGGTATGACCCTGCGTATCGTCAAAGCTTGAATCGCGGATATCGGCGCGTGTCGCGTTGCTTTTGACATAATGCCCGCCGCGTCCCCGTTCGAAACGGCTGCGCGTCACGGTCAAGCTGCCATAATAGCCGATGTAAATCGAATGGGCGCAGGACAGGCCACGATCGCAGCGGCCAAGACCCGAAAAGGTCGACTGGTCGATCGTCACTGCACCTGCCTCGTCCGCGGCTGACAAAATGCCTTCCTCCGAGTTGCGGAAGATCGAGTTGGACACGTCCAGATTGGCCTGTTCAAGCCTGATCCCTGCACCATTGCCATCTGGAACGCGCATATTCTGGAAGATGAGCCCCTCGATCCGAGCGCCCCGACCGCGCAGGACGAGCGCCGCCTTGCCTTCGCAGATGCCTCCGTCGAAAATCACGCTGCCCGAACGCGCTGCCCGGAATGTGATGATGCCTGCGGTCTGCACGGCGCAATCGCGAAAGGTGCCTGGTGCAATGACGATGGTCGCCTCTGCATTACCGATCGCGCGAACCGCATCGTCGAGCCGCCAATAGCCATTGCCGGTTTCAGCAACCACAAATGGTGCGGCGCCTTGTGCCAGCAGGGGGGCGCTGAATGCGGCAATTGCCGTCAGGGCAAGGATCGGTTTCATGGGCACACTCCGACGGGGAATGCTGATCAATGCCTCTGTCTGGAGTTCGCGTCCACCAGCATTGACGGTTAATCCTTACGCGCGCTGACTGGGTCCGGTTGCAATTAACTACGCAAAACGCTTGCGTCGTGACTCAAAACAACGCAGCATGTTGCCAGAGGAAGAGGAAATTATAAATAATGCAGAAAAATCAAGCAGATAGGGTTGCTCCACCATCCATGCTTCTGGCGCTTACAGAGCCGATGCGGGCATTGTTTGAGCTTGGATCAATGCCGATGGCTGCGCCGTTGCTCGCCATGGCGCCACGAGGCGATGGCCACTCGGTACTCGTTCTGCCCGGTTTTATTACCTCTGACCGTTCGACGGGGATCCTCCGGCGTTATCTCGATCGAATGGGTTATGATGCCCATACATGGAACCTTGGCCGAAACCTCGGCCCAAAGGCGATCGGCGATGAAGGCGAACATTTGATTGCGCGGCTTGACGAAGTGCATGCCAAAACGGGCTCCAAGGTCAGCCTGATTGGCTGGAGCCTTGGCGGCATGATGGCGCGCCAGCTTTCGCGCCGTCGTCCGGACCTGGTTCGCCAGATCATCACTTTGGGTTCGCCGATTGTCGGCAATCCGCGTTCCACCAACGCCTGGCGCGCGTATCAGCAGATGACCGGGCACAAGCTTGACCATCCGAGCGTCCATGAGCAGTTGCGCGAAAGCCATTTGCCGCCGCCTGTACCGTCGACCGCCATTTTCACCAAGGAAGACGGTATCGTCGCCTGGCAGAATTGTCTCGAACCCGAAAATCCGATGACCGACAATATTCAGGTTCATGGCAGCCACTGCGGGCTCGGCGTCAATCCGGTCGTTCTCTATGCGATCGCCGACCGGCTGGCACAGGAAGAAGGAACCTGGAAGCCGTTCGAGCGGACAGGCTTTCTCCGGCAGTTCGTCTATCCCGCATCGGGGCACAGCCACTAGGCGATTCAGGCCCGCGGATGGGCGTTCCTGTAAACGTCAAGCAGATAGGCGGCATCGACCGAGGTGTAGATCTGGGTTGAGCTCAGGCTGGCGTGCCCGAGCAATTCCTGAAGGCTGCGCAAATCTGCGCCCCCGGCGAGCAAGTGTGTCGCGAAGCTGTGGCGCAAGGCATGGGGCGTCGTGCGTTCCCCCAGCCCAAGGCGCGTTCGCGCGGCCCTGACCGAACGACGGATGATTGCCGGATTGAGAGGACCGCCCCGGCTGCCGCGAAACAGCGGCTCGTTCGTCGCGCTTCCATAGGGGCAAAGGGCGACATAGGCATTGATTGCGTCAGCGACCGGCACGAGCAAGGGAACGATCCGCGTCTTTTCGCGCTTGCCGGTAACGCGGAGCACGCGTTCCAGAGGAAGCACGCTCCCTGCCAGGCCGAGCGCCTCGCTGATCCGCAGGCCGGCGCCGTAGAGCAGCAGCAGGATCGCCCAGTCGCGGGCCGATATCCAGCTCTGCGCACCCTGTTCTGCGACGTCTTCGGCCAGCGATATGGCTTCGGCGGGAGAAATCGCGCGCGGAAGCCCTTTTTTGACGCGCGGTCCTTTCAGTCTGGGAACAGATGCCTCGCCGCCTGCAAAGATCAGGAACCCGCGGACCGCGGACAATTCGCGTGCGGCGCTCGCATTGCCCAGGCCTTCCGTTCTCCGGCGAGCGAGAAAGGCGCGCAAATCGGATGGCTGCAGCGTATCGAGTTGCGGTGGACCGCCTTGATGTTCGCTCAGGAAGCCGAGCAACCGTTCGGCCGTCGCGACATAGGCGCGGACGGTATGGAGCGACCGCCGACGTTCCTGGCGGAGGTGGATGGACCAGGCGACGACGAGCGCCGCAGGACCGCCCTCGCTCACCCGATCTTCTGCCCCGTCTTCTCCCAGTCGGCAAGGAAACCGGCAATGCCCTTGTCGGTGAGAACGTGGTTGAAGAGCGATTTGATGACGGCGGGGGGTGCAGTCATGACATCGGCGCCGATCCGGGCCGATTCAAGCACATGGATCGGGTGGCGGACGCTGGCGACGAGGATCTCGGTGGCAAAATCATAATTGTCATAGATCAGGCGGATGTCCGCGATAAGCTCCATCCCGTCAAAGCCATTGTCATCGTGCCGCCCGACGAAGGGTGAAATGAAGCTCGCCCCGGCCTTGGCTGCGAGCAGCGCCTGGTTGGCGGAAAAGCAGAGCGTCACATTGACCATCGTGCCTTCGCTCCGCAACGCCTTGCAGGTCTTGAGGCCATCTATGGTCAGCGGTACCTTGATGCAGACATTGTCGGCAATCTTCCGCAGGATTTCAGCTTCTTTCATCATGGTCGGATGATCGAGCGCGACGACTTCGGCGGAAACCGGCCCATCGACCAGCGCGCAAATCTCCTTCGTCACCTCCATGAAGTCGCGGCCCGATTTGTGAATGAGCGACGGGTTGGTGGTCACCCCGTCGAGCAATCCGGTTGCGGCCAGCTCGGCAATGTCTCTGGTATCGGCCGTGTCGACGAAGAATTTCATGGGCGCTGGCTTTCCGGGGTCTGGATGCGGTGTGATCGCCCGATAACAGGGTTGCGAGGCTTTTCCAACGCCCCTCTCCGCCTGCGGGTTTGAAAGACTAAAATCCTATTATGAACCCATATATAACCTATAAGGTAATATTTAGTTGACAGCGTCACGCTGTTTTGTCTAAAAGGAGTTTAATGGAAAAATGTGATTCGCAGCCACGCCGCTGCGAAGGGCCGCAGGCGGATATGCCTTTGCGGCCTTTTCTGTATCGAAAGGATTTGAGGATGGCAGCAACCGAGCGAAAGGCGCAGACGCCGCGCTGGACCACGGCGAGCCGCGAGGCGTTTCTCGCCAGGCTGGCGGAAACGTCGAATGTCTCGGCCTCAGCGCGTGCTGCCGGGATGCCAGTCTCGAGCGTTTATGCACTGCGGCGCAAGTCGCCTGAATTCCGGATCGCCTGGGGCCACTCGCTTGCGGAGGGCTATGCACGGCTCGAAGCATCCTTGCTGGAAACGGCGCTCAAGAAGGCGCGTGGTGCGGTCGATCCGGATGAACTCAGGCGCGACGCGCAAAAGCACCGGCTCGCGCTCAGCCTGCTTGCGCAACATCGGCCCTCGATCAAGGCAATGCTGCCATCGCGCCTTCCAACCGCTCCAAAGCAGGTCAAGGCGATGATCATGGAACGTGTTGCCCAGATGCAGCAGCGGCTTGAGGCGGCTGAGGCTGGCAATGCATCAAACGGCTGAGCAACTGGCCCGCATGCCGTTGGCTGATGCCGCAAAATGCGTTTCCAACATGACGGCCAGCGCGGCCGAGGTGGCATGGCGATCATGGCAGTTCTGGAGATTGGCGGCGCAGGCCGAGCCCGAAGGCGATTGGGGGGTCTGGCTGGTGATGGCGGGTCGGGGCTTTGGCAAGACGCGGATGGGCGCCGAATGGGTGCGGGAACGCGCCGAAGCGGACGGGAAACTGCGGATTGCTTTGGTCGGTGCGACATTGACCGAAGCACGCAACGTTATGGTCGAGGGCGAAAGCGGATTGCTCGCAAGCGCGGCGAACGGGGTACCAGTCGTGTGGGAACCGTCGCTCAAGAAAGTGACCTGGGCCAATGGTGCTGTGGCCCATATCTATTCGGCGGCAGAGCCCGAAAGCCTGCGCGGCCCGCAACACCATCTCGCCTGGGCCGACGAGATCGCGAAATGGCCTTACGGGATCGATGCATGGGACAATCTGATGTTCGGCTTGCGCATAGGCGCACGCCCGCAGATCGTGGCGACGACAACGCCCCGTCCGGTGCCGCTTGTCCGTCGACTCCTTCGAGACAAGGCGGTGCAGCGAACCGTGGGACGGACAATCGACAATGCCGCAAACCTGCCGGAATCATATCTTCGCATGATGCGGGCAGACTATGGCGGTACGCGGCTCGGGCGCCAGGAGCTGGATGGCGAATTGATCGAGGATGTGGACGGCGCATTGTGGACGCGCGATCGGATCGAGGCCTGTCGAGTGCGCCTCGCTCCTAATCTGGTACGAGTGGTGATCGGGGTTGATCCCCCTGCGTCCAGCACTGGCGATGCCTGCGGCATCGTGGCGGTCGGCCTTTGTACAGCGGGGCAGGGATGGGTCCTGGCGGATGAAAGCGTTTCGGGCCAGTCGCCCGAAGGCTGGGCCCGCTCCGTCGCTGCGGCATCGGCGCGCTGGCAGGCCGACCGCGTGATCGCCGAGAAGAACAATGGCGGGGAGATGGTCGAGTCGGTGCTCCGCGCGGCTGACGTCGCGATGCCGGTCCGGCTTGTCCACGCGAGCAAGGGCAAGGTGCCGCGGGCCGAACCGGTGGCGGCCCTCTATGAAAAGGGCCGCATACATCATGTCGGCGCCTTCCCCGCGCTTGAGGATGAGTTGTGCGGGCTGATCGTTGGCGGCGGCTATGAAGGCCCGGGGCGCTCCCCCGACCGGGCCGACGCGCTGGTCTGGGCTGTAAGTGAGCTGATGCTGAAGAAACGGGGCGAGGGGCCGCGTGTACGGGTCGTGTAGCCCTGCCGCCGCGCCGATGCGCTTTGGCCATATGAGAAACACAAGAATTCAACGTCACCGGTAACGCGTGACATACCCAAAAGCAGAAAGGAAAACCCATGTCGTTGAGAAGGATTGCCCGATGGGCGGGTCGCCGCCTGACCGAAAAATCGACCTATGTCGGCCTTGCGACCGTCGCGGTCGTGATTGGCGCGCCGCCCGAAATCACCGCCGCGATCGGAAAGGCCGGGCAGGTTGCCGCGCTGATCTTTGGCACCGGGCTCATGGCCGCGACCACCCGGGGCGATGCGCCAGTCCAGGAATAGCAGGACTGATCGACCCGCTTTAGAATTTTCCGGAGTAAATCATGAAATTGTTCGGCTGGAAATCGGCCGGGCGCGCGGTGGCGCGTCCGGTGCTTTCGCATGGCTTTTCGACATGGGGTTCGACCGATTGGCCGCGATCCTATGAGGCGCAATTGCGCGAGCTCTATCTGGGCAACGCCGTGGCGCAGCGGGCGGTGCGGCTGGTGGCAGAGGGTTTGGCGTCGACGCCGCTTGTGGCGTCCGACCCGAAGGCACTGGCGCTTGTTTCCGCAACCAGCGGCGGCCAATCCTTGCTCGAAACGGTCGCGATGCAGTTGTTGCTGCACGGCAATGCCTATGTCGAGCTTCTCGCCGGGGCCAATGGCACTCCGGCCGAGCTGTTTGCGCTCCGCCCCGAGCGGGTCAGTGTCGAACCGGATGCGCGCGGCTGGCCCATGGGATTTCTCTACCGGGCGGGCGCGAACACGACCCGGTTGGCGGCGGATCGGGTCATTCATATCCGCACTCATCATCCGCTCGACGATCACTACGGGCTGGGCTGCCTTGACGCGGCGGCAGGCGCGATGGCGGCGCATAATGCTGCGACGCGCTGGAACAAGGCGCTGCTCGACAATGCCGCCCGGCCCTCTGGTGCGCTGGTGGCAGAGGGAAGCGAAACGCTGACAGCGGACCAGTTTGTCCGGCTGCGGCGCGAAATGGAGGAGAGCTTTGCCGGGGCCGCGAATGCTGGGCGGCCGATGCTGCTCGAAGGCGGCCTCAAATGGCAGGCCATGTCGCTCTCCCCCGCAGACATGGACTTTGCCGGACTGAAGGCAGCGGCGGCGCGCGAGATTGCGCTGGCCTTCGGGGTGCCGCCAGTGTTGCTCGGCCTGCCCGGCGATGCGACCTACGCCAATTACCGCGAGGCCAACAAGGCATTGTGGCAGCAGGCCATCGTGCCGCTGGCGTCCAAGATTCTGGATGCCTTGGCAGAAGGTTTGAAACCGTGGTTTGCAGGCCTGACCCTGGCGGTCGATCTCGACCGGGTGCCTGCCCTGTCCGAAGACCGGGAGCGGCTGTGGGCGCAACTCACCGCTGCGGACTTCATCACCGTGAACGAGAAACGAGCGATGGTCGGGCTGGAGCCGCTCCGGCCCTCTGCCAACACGCCTGAAGTGCCTGACGAGGGCGGCAAAATGGAGACCAAGTTCAACCCCTGGCACGATCGCGACAATGGCCAGTTCACATTTGCTGAGGGAGGCATTCGATCGCAAGGCGGTGCCGGGATGATCGACAAACCCGATACGTCGATGGCCGAGCGCCCGAAAAAGCCCAAACTGCCTCAAGGAGCGGCACGAACCAGCGATGGACGGACGATCGTCAACCGACCGACCGTGTCCTATCGATCTGCCGGGGTGAACGGCAAGGGCTACACGCCCAAAGCAGGAGATGCGACATTGCTCGCCCGGGTCATCTATGCCGAGACCCTCTCCAATCCGGAGGATTTCGAGGCCATTGGCTGGACCACTGTGAACCGGGTCGGAGAACGTCAGCACGCGTCGACACTCGATGGCGTTGTTCACAAGCGAAATGCGTTCGCGTCACTCGAGGTCGGCGGCGGCCCCAAGGGAGACACGCCGCTTTGGAGGGAAACGGCCGATCC
>JANNLW010000248.1:0-3041 GCA_031397145.1 Sphingomonadales bacterium
ATCCTGGTCGGCCTGCTGGAACAGCGCCCCCCGCTGCGCGGTCTGCCACGACGCCAATTACGCCGGGCTCGCTGCTTGGCAGAGGTGTGCAACTCTATCGTGATCGCGATTTTCAGCCCGCGCTCCAGCTATTGCTTGCCGCCGCAAAGGAAGATCCCAACGATCCACGTGTCTATGCCTATCTTGCCGGCACCTATGACTGGTTGGGGCTCGCTGTCGAATCACGCATGGCCGCTGAAACAGCGAAAGGCCTTGATGCCAAGGCTCTGGATATTTTACGCTAGATACCGGCTTCACTCTTGAGGTGTCCGCTCCCGGCCAATCACCGCGCTGGACGAATGTCTGCTTTTCCAGGTTCGCACACAAAAGCGGACAGTCCGCTTCCCACCCAATAACTGACTTCATCTTCATCAACCCGGTCAGCGGCGCGAACCGTCGTTTGGTTATTGTCACACGCGAAGACGCGAAGGAATATCCTCCCCGAAGCTGCGCTTCAGGGAGGATCGCCGACTGTTTCAGCACCAGCCCCCCATCGCCTTCATCGACATGGATCGTTGATCCGTCGAGAACGTCGCCGCGCAATATCTTGTCGGCGAGGGGATCCTGCAGGTATTTTTGCACTGCGCGCTTGAGCGGCCTTGCGCCATAGACGGGATCATAGCCCACCCGCCCGAGCCACGCCCGCGCGGCATCGGTCAGGTCGAGCGTGACCTTGCGGTCTGCCAGCAGTTTGCCGATACGCACAACCTGGTATATACCTCCAGCCGACACGCTGTTTCTACTGCGCAAGGTCAGCGGTACTGCGTTGCTAGCTGTAAAACTGAGAGCGCAGCTACCCATTCGCGCCATGGTAAGCGAGGCACTCGGTGATGGCTAAAATGGTGCACAAGGGTGATTTGCCGGTTAAAGTCTGCCTTGCCTGCACACGCCCGTTTGCCTGGCGCAAGAAATGGGCCCGCGACTGGGATCAGGTCAAATACTGCTCTGACCGCTGCCGATCAGCCAAGAGCGGCGAGAAACGCATCGGCATCGCGGGTTAGCTGCGCTTGCTTTTCCGTGCTGAAGTGGTCCCAGTTACGGACCATTTGCGCCATTCGCGGATTTCGCAAAAGCCGCTCTTTGTGGCGGGCAATGAAATGCCAATACAGCAAATTGAAGGGGCAAGCATTTGCCCCCTCCTTGGCCTTCACATCATAGGTGCAATCGCCGCAATAATTGCTCATCCGATGGATATAGGCGCCGCTGGCTGCATAGGGTTTGCTCGCCAACAGCCCGCCATCGGCAAACTGGCTCATGCCAATGGTATTCGGCAACTCCACCCATTCATAGGCATCTGCATAAACCGCCAAATACCATTCATGCAACGCATGCGGATCGACCCCCGCCAACAGCGCGAAATTGCCCGTCACCATCAGGCGCTGGATGTGATGGGCGTAGGCCTCTTCACGGGTCTGGGTGACGCAGGCGCGCAGGCAGGCCATCGGAGTCTCGGCGCTCCAATAGAAATCTGGCAGCGGGCGGTAGGCTTCCAGCGCATTGCTGGCGTCATACCCGGGCATGCGCCACCAATAAAAGCCGCGCATGAATTCGCGCCAACCGATGATCTGGCGGATGAAGCCTTCTGCGCTGTTTAGCGGCACCCGCCCTGCCAGCCATTCCGCCTCGACCGCGCGGCAAACAGCCAGTGGATCCAGCAATCCAACATTGAGATAGGTTGATATGACCGCATGGCACAGAAACTTGTGGTCGCGCAGCATCGCATCCTGATAGGCGCCAAAGTCTGGCAGGCCCACTTGCAGGAAATGGGCAAATGCCGCCTCTGCCTCCGCCCGCGTTGTGGCGAACCAGAAGGGCTCAAGATCACCGAAGTGGTGGTCAAACCGGCGGGCGACCAGATCCAGCACTTCACGGGTGATGACGTCGGGCGAAAAGCTTAGCGGCTGGGGCATATGCTGCCCGCTTGTCGCCCGCTTGCGGTTGTCTGCATCAAAATTCCATTGGCCGCCTGCAGGTTGTTCGCCGTCCATCAAAAGACCGGTCTTGAGTCGCATCAGCCGATAAAAATGTTCCATGCGAACGCTTTTGCGCTCCTGTGCCCATTGGGCAAAGCCTTGACGGTCGGCGAGAAAGCGATCGTCTGGAAGTAACTCCGTCGCGCTCCAACCGCGCATCGCCTGCATCAATCGCCATTCACCCGGCTCCGTGACCAGCGTTTCTCGCAGTTCGTTCCGCGCCAGTGCGCGCCTCACTTCGCCTTCCAGCGTCCCGCTGTTCTCAGGATCATCAAGCTGCACATAATCCACCCGCCAGCCCATTTTCCCCAGCTCCTCGGCAAAATGGCGCATGGCAGAAAAGACGAAGGCCAGCTTTTTCTGATGATGCCTAACATAGTTTGCCTCTGCCATCACCTCGGCCATCAGCACCACATCGCGCGCCCGATCGCCTGAGCGAAGGGCCGCAACATTCGGCGTTAACTGATCGCCTAAAACAAGGATGAGGCGCGGTTTCATCTCCACTCCTTCTAACTGTGGCCGACTTGCTACGAAACCTGTCTGGTAGGGCAGCTTTCCTGCCTGAGCTGGTCCAAAGAATCCGTGTGATTTTCAACCAGACATTTCGCTTGATGCACGTCTGCTTTTCGATGTTCAAACCCAAAAGCGGACAGTCCGCTTTCCACAACATAACTGACTTCATCTTCATCAACCCGGTCAGCAGCGGGAACCGTGGCTTGGGTATTGTCTCACGCGGTCCCCCTCCCCGAAGCTGCGCTTCAGGGAGGATCGCCGACTATTTCAGCACCAGCCCGCCATCGCCTTCATCGACATGGATGGTCGATCCGTCATGCACGTCGCCGCGCAATATCTTGTCGGCGAGGGGATCCTGCAGGTATTTCTGCACTGCGCGCTTGAGCGGCCTTGCGCCATAGACGGGATCATAGCCCACCCGCCCGAGCCACGCCCGCGCTGAGCATGGCGCGCTCCTCGATCAAGGACTCGAGCACCTGTTTGCGGAACTCGGCATCGGGCGGCAGGCGCTGGTTG
>JANNLW010000249.1:0-7447 GCA_031397145.1 Sphingomonadales bacterium
GCTCATCATGATCGACCCGAAAATGCTCGAGCTAAGCATCTACGACAATATTCCGCATCTGCTGTCGCCCGTAGTGACAGAGCCTGCCAAGGCGATTCGGGCGCTCAAATGGGCAGTCGAACAGATGGAGGATCGCTACCGGATGATGGCCTCTCTCGGGGTAAGAGGCTTGTCGAGTTTCAATGACAAGGTCCGGCAGGCCCGGATCAAGGGCCAACAGCTTGGGCGCAAAGTGCAGACCGGCTATGATGCCGAGACAGGCCAGCCGATCTACGAAGAAGAAAAGCTTGAATATGAGCCGCTGCCCCAGATCGTGATCATCGTTGACGAGCTTGCCGACCTGATGATGACAGCAGGCAAGGAAGTCGAATTCCTGATCCAGCGGCTGGCTCAAAAGGCGCGAGCGGCGGGTATCCACCTGATCATGGCGACGCAACGGCCGTCGGTTGACGTCATCACCGGCGTGATCAAGGCCAATCTTCCGACGCGGATCAGCTTCGCTGTGACGTCAAAGATCGATTCGCGCACGATTCTGGGAGAGCAGGGTGCCGAACAGCTGCTCGGCAAGGGCGACATGCTCTACATGCCTGGCGGCAAGCAGATTGCGCGAGTCCATGGTCCGTTCGTTTCAGATGATGAAGTCCGTGCGGTGGCCGATCACTGGCGATCGCAAGGCGTGCCTGATTATATCATGGCTGTTACCGAGGAGCCTGAAGATGGGGGCTGGGCCATTGATGGCGCGCCTTCGGGCGAAGATAGCCCAGAAGACCAGCTTTTCCGACGGGCGGTCCAGGTTGTGGCGGAGAGCCAGAAGGCTTCGACCTCTTATGTCCAGCGGCAGTTGCGCGTGGGTTACAACAGCGCAGCGCGCCTGATCGAGCGGATGGAAAGCGAAGGCCTGGTTAGTCGACCTGACCATGTTGGGCGGCGTGAAGTGCTGATCGATGCCGAGGGTCACGCGATATAGATTCACTTGCCGTTCAACTGGCGGGATGCATCGGTGCCGCTCATATCCGGAGTTTCGAATGCATTTCCGATCCCTTGCCATGCTCGCGGCCATTGCAATCGCTGCCCCCGCGCCCGCCCAATCAAACGATCTGGTTTCCGTTTCGAGCCACCTGAAAGCCGTCGGAACAATGACTGCCGCCTTCATGCAGACGGATCGTGCGGGCAAAACCGTGAATGGTACTTTGACACTCAAGCGCCCGGGGAGGATTCGTTTTCAGTACCAGAAGGGAGTGCCGATCCTGATCGTGAGCGACGGCAAGGCCCTGACCTTTATCGATTATTCGGTTCGACAGGTACAGCGCTGGCCGATTGGCAATTCGCCGCTTGGCGTGCTGTTAGACCCAAATCGGGATATGACGCGTTTTGCAAAGTTGGTTCCGACTGCTGACCCCAAATTGGTGCTGGTTGAAGCACGCGATGCCAAGCGACCGGAGTATGGTGTCATTACCCTCGCTTTTTCGCGCGAGGCATCGGCGCCTGCCGGCCTGATGCTGCAAGGTTGGGTCACACTCGACAGCCAGGGGAACCGCACGTCAATTCGCCTCTCGAATCAGGCGTTCAATGCAACGGTGTCAGATGAAGCGTTCAAATGGCGCGACCCGCGCCCGAATATAAAGGGCCGCTGAACGGGCCATTCATATTGGCGACAGGAAACCGACCTATAATCGAGAGTGCAGTTACGGAAATAGGCTTCGAGATTCCCCCCTGTTGCTCGAAGCCCTGTACAACCGGAACTCGCCAGCGTGACGAACGCTTGGTTGACCCTCGCTCCATGCCCCCGGAGTGAGGGTCTTTCCATTTTAGCTTTCCTTCGGTCGTCGCGCGCGCCCATTCACGTGCTTGGCTTTGCGTCATTGACGCGGCGCGGCCGTTCGGCCTTGCGGGCAGTTGGCCCGAAGCGCTAGAGCCGCGCAATGAAGATTGCTTCCTGGAACATCAATTCGGTTCGTTTCCGCCTGGATATTGTCGAGCGCTTCCTGAAGGAAACGGCTCCTGACATACTTTGCCTGCAGGAAACAAAGGCTGAAAACGCGATGTTCCCCCTCTCGGTGCTCAAGGGATTTGGCTATCCGCACATCGTCATCAACGGCCAGAAAATGCATCACGGCGTGGCGATTCTGAGCAAGGTGCCGCTCGTCGAGGACAGGAGTCATGATTGGCAGGACAATGGCGAGGCACGACATGTTGGCGTTCGTTTGCCCAATGGCGTCTTGCTTGAAAATGTTTATGTGCCTGCCGGTGGCGATATTCCAGATCGCGAGCAAAACCCCAAATTCGGCCAGAAACTCGATTTCCTCGAACGAATGATCGACTGGTCATCAACCCTCAGCGAACCCACGATCCTGACTGGCGACTTCAACATCGCCCCTCTCGAATCTGACGTTTGGGGTCACAAGCAGTTGCTTGATGTCGTTAGTCACACGCCGATCGAAGTCGAAATCCTCTCTCGTTTGCAAGCTAGCCATAGCTGGGTCGATCTCGGCCGTCATTTTGTGCCCGCGCCAACGCGTCTGTATACTTGGTGGAGTTATCGGGCGAAGGATTGGGCGGCGTCGGATCGCGGGCGAAGACTTGATCATATGTGGGCCTCGCCCGCGCTTGCCTCCAAGGCGATCGGCCATGAAGTGTATGAGAATTGTCGTAGTTGGGACAAGCCGTCAGACCATGTTCCCATTGTGACAGAGTTCGCTTTTTGACCGATCCTCGCACTACTGCCCGGGCAATAGACGCCCTTCGCCGTGGCTGGCCCGTGGCGATTGACACGGCCATTACGGTGTTGGCTATCGAAAGTGCCGATGAGCCACGGCTGGAGGCATTTGATACCGATGGCAAATCCAGTATTCTCATCTCGTCGACGCGCGCAGCAACACTAAAGCTGACCAATCAGCGACCTGCAGCCACTGCAGGGGAGCCCGTCATCGTCGCGCGGACATCCTGGCTCAACCTTTCGATCGCGACGGCACTGGCTGATCCGGCGAATGATCTTGCCAATCCGCTCATGGGTCCCTTCCTCACAATCGACGTCGAACATCCACGCGCCTGCGGGGCGGCTCTTGAACTTGCGCGGGACGCCGGGCTCCTTCCTGCCTTCTTTATTCGCGCAGGAGTCCATGACCCCGCCGAAAGCATTTCAAGCGATGCGATCGATGCGTGGGATGCGCCTGAACGGCTCTGCATTGCCGCCCGGGCCCGGCTTCCCGTTGCGGCCGCCGAACATGCCGAACTGGTTGCTTTTCGCAGTCCTGAAATGGCAGGGGAGCATGTCGCGCTCCTGATCGGGCAACCCACTGGGGAGCCACCCCTTGTTCGCTTGCATAGCGAATGCCTGACGGGCGATGTTCTGGGCAGCCTCAAATGTGACTGCGGCCCCCAGCTTGATGCCGCCCTGCGCCTTATTGCGGCGAATGGTTGGGGCATTCTGCTCTACCTTCGGCAGGAAGGGCGTGGGATCGGATTGATAAACAAGTTGCGGGCCTATCAATTGCAGGATCTGGGGTTTGATACTGTGGATGCCAATTTACGACTGGGTTTTGCGGTCGATTCGCGCGATTTTGGCGTGGCTGCTCGCATGCTTCAACTTCTGGGGCAGGACAGGATTCGCCTGTTGACCAATAATCCGGACAAGGTCACCGAGCTTGCCGCTTCAGGGATCGAGATAATCGAGCGCGTTCCACATCACTTGCCGCCGAACCCGCACAATGAACGCTATCTTGCGACGAAGAGGGACCGTACCGGCCATCAGCTATAGCGGAATCTCATCGAACCCGAAGGCGATGCGGTGCACGCCAACCGCCCGAAGGGTTTCCGCATGCGCATCCCGATTTCGAATATGGGATGCGGCACAAAGGCCGACAACATGCATTCCGGCGGCAACTGCAGCGGTCGCTCCGATCGGCGAATCCTCGATGGCCAAACAATCAGCCGGCGCGATCCCCAGCCCCTTGGCTGCATTGAGATAGACGTCTGGGTGCGGCTTGCCCCGCGTCAGCTGCGCAGCGCTAAACAAACGGTCTCCAAAATAATGACACAAGCTGACCCGTTCGAGTTTGTGGGCAATCCATTCAGGCTCGCTCGAAGATGCTATGGCAAGTGGCAAGTGCTGCACCCGGTCAAGGAACGCATCAATTCCGCACACCGCTGTAAGGTGCCTGTCCATTAGCGATGTGGCCCGCGCGAAATAGACGGATTCGAAATCTGGCGGCAAACTATGGCCCAATCTAACCTCGATTTGGGTCACACAATCCGCCCAACGGTGGCCGCAATATCGGTCGAGCGCTTCTTCGAAGCTGGTGTCCAATCCGATTTCCGTAAGGCATTCCGCGAGCGCCAAATTGGCCGGGACTTCGCTATCCACGATTACGCCGTCAAAATCGAAAATGATGGCCGCAGGCGTCATACCCGAGCCCCGAACAAAGCGCTACCTATACGGACGTGCGTTGCTCCCATCATCACGGCTGTTTCATAGTCGCCGGTCATGCCAATGCTAAGGCCGACAAGATCATGATCGCGGGCCAGCTTGGCGAGAAGGGCAAAATACGGAGCGGCTTCTACATCGGCTGGCGGGACGGCCATGAGTCCAACCAAATCAAGGCCGGCAATTCTTGCCTGTGCGATCACCGTTGAAAGGTTGCCTACAAGGCATCCACCCTTTTGCGGCTCATTCCCGATATTGACCTGGACGAAGCAGCGTGGACGCCTCCCGCGCTTCGTCTGGGCATTGCAAATTGCAGTGATCAAAGACTGGCGATCGACCGAATGTATCACATCGAAAATTGCTACGGCATCCTCGGCCTTGTTCGATTGCAATTGACCGACCAGGTGAAGCTCGGTTTCGGGATAATCCGCAAGCAAATCCGGCCATTTTACCATCGCTTCCTGAACGCGGTTCTCCCCAAAACGTCGTTGTCCGGCCTCAAGTAATGGCAGGATTGCAGAGGCATCATGGGTCTTCGAAATGGCTATCAACGCGACATCTTCGCGGCGTCGGCCGGACAATTTGGCGGCGCGAGCGATGTTTTCTTCAACCTTGCTCAGTCGGGATTTTGCGTCTTCGCTCATCTACTCGCTATAGGCAGGGTGATGCCCAAAAGTCACTCCCGCCCGCTGCCGCGACTCTGGTTGATGACCGATGAGCGAATGGGAGATGCGCTTTTACCGTCGATCAGGCAGTTGCCTAAAGGGGCAGGTGTCATTTTCCGCCACTATAGCCTTCCTCCATCCGAGCGCGCTGCCTTGTTTGGTCAGGTAAAACGCCTCGCCCGAGCACGTCGCCTGATGCTCGTACTCGCTGGCAAGCATGGGCGGCATGGACGATATCGAGGAGCATTGACGGCGCCAGTGCACTCGATCCCGGAACGCATTGCGGCAGAACGCCATGGTGCACGGCTGATTTTTGTGTCGCCCGTTTTTCCGACCAGGTCGCACGCCGACAGCAGTCCGCTTGGTCGGGTAGGATTCGGGCAACTCGTTCGGGGAAGCACAGTGCCCGTCATAGCCCTGGGCGGTATGACATCTAAAAGGGCTCGGTCACTGGTGGCGTTCAGGATCTATGGGTGGGCAGCCATCACCAGCCTGACTGGCCAGAAACTGTGAATCTCAGAAGCGGAAGGCAGTCCCGACATAGACCGCCTGACTGTCCCGACGATTGTCTGTTAGCGGTTCAAGCCGGTTGCGTTCCGATCGGTAACGAACGCCTGCCGTTACGTCGAGATTGCGCGTGAGTCGATAGGCGCCGCCCACATCAAGGGAGACACTGTCATTTCCTGCAATTGTGCGTGGTGCACTGCCAGTCGCCCTGTCAGCTGCAACCTGGAGGCGCGTACTCCATTTCCTGGCGTTGTAGCTCAATGCCAAATCGGTCGCTTCGCGACCGCCTTGGATTGCTCCGTTATCGATACGCGTAACGTCACCCGAAAGGGCAAACCGTTTCCAGCCAATGCCGACACCCAGATTATAGGCAACCGGAGCGATGCCCAGTGTTGCCGGCGTGCCTGCCGCGACTCGGTCCGATTCGCTGATAGCGTTGCCTGATCGAGCCCGCACGGCAACCGTCACTGCCCGATTGCTATTGCTGGTCGCGGCGGGCGTAAACCGAAATCCCGTGCTGTTCAAACCGCTACGCATCAGGGCGGCAGCAAGCACTGGATCGGCCGCAGCAGGCGTAAAACTGCCGATTCCCATGCGAGGAGTCGCAATCGAAAGGCGTTTTGAAAGGTAAGAATTGCTGGCAGCACCTATGGCTGGCGCGACCGCAAGCGCGGCGACGCACAACGCCCCAGAAAGGCTTGCCAATATGGTCACCCGACCTGTCATGAGCCCAACCAATACTCCTTGCACAACAGCGCTAGCATAGAATCATACGCGATGCACAGGTCTATGAGTCACTTTGTTGCGCGCTGTTGCAATTGCTCAACACTCCTTACAGGCCTCTCCGCTTGCGGGATGGTAAAACCTGCCTATAAGGCGCGCGAGTGACGTTTTTCCAAGGAAAGTTTGCCATGTTCAGGCCCCTCCCATTAGTTGCAGTTATTACCCTGGGCGCGGCCATTTCCGGCTGTGCCTTCATCAAAGCAGATCTGGCCAAAGGCCTTGGCGGCAAGCCAACCCAAGCGTTAAAGCGTGATCTTGCTGCGTCAAAGATTACGACGATCGGCGTTAATGCCTATCTCTGGCGTGCTGCTCTCGATACGATTTCATTCATGCCGCTGGTACAGGCCGATGCCAATGGAGGCGTGATCGTTACGGATTGGTATGCCAACCCGGCGTCTCCGAACGAGCGCATGAAGCTGACCATTTCGATTCTGGACCAGGATTTGCGTTCCGATGCTCTGCGCGTCGCCGCGTCTCGTCAGGTTTCACAGGGCGGCGGCTGGGTTGATGCACCGGTACAGGCGGCGACGGTACAAAAGCTTGAGGAAATTATCCTCACCAAGGCGCGTGACCTTCGCCGGAGCGCCATTGCCGGATAATGGCCCAGTCCCGGTTCAACCCGTTCAAGGCTGACGCACGCTGGCAGAAAATGTGGGAAGAAGGCGGGACTTTTGTCGCGCCCTCGGCGTCTGACAAGCCCAAAGCCTATGTCCTAGAGATGTTCCCCTATCCGTCGGGGCGCATCCATATGGGCCATGTTCGCAACTATACGATGGGCGATGTGCTGGCGCGCTACAAGGCGATGACCGGTCATGCTGTGCTCCACCCGATGGGCTGGGATTCGTTTGGAATGCCCGCAGAAAATGCGGCGATGGAAAAAAGGGTTCATCCCGGCGGCTGGACGCGTGACAATATCGCAGCGATGAAGCGCCAACTCAAACGGCTCGGTCTCGCCATCGACTGGACCCGCGAACTTTCAACCTGCGAACCGGATTATTACGGCCACGAACAGGCGCTGTTCCTTGATCTGCTCAAGGCGGGGCTGGTCTATCGCAAGGAAAGTTCGGTC
>JANNLW010000261.1:0-16699 GCA_031397145.1 Sphingomonadales bacterium
GAACGAAACAGCTGCGCGCGCCGCCAACAATAATGCAATACCACCGGACCTTTCGCTGATGGCGAAGGCCCGCGAAGGCGGTCCGCGGTACATTTATTCGCTGTTGACCGGGTATCAGGATCCGCCCGCCAATTTGCCCAAGGACTCGCTGCCCGGGCCAAACCTTCACTATAATCCCTATTTCGCCAACCTGAATCTCTCGATGGCGCCTCCACTGGTCAGTGACGGTCAGGTGACCTATGGCGAGGGATCACCCAAGCCGACCGTTGACCAGATGGCGAAGGACGTGGCTGCTTTCCTGATCTGGACGGCGGAACCCAAACTCGAAGCGCGGCATCGTGCTGGCGTGGCCACGCTCATCTTCCTGCTGATCTTCGCGGGACTTTGCTGGGGGAGCTACAAGAGCATCTGGGCCAACAAGGAACATTGATCGCTTCACTCTCCCGCTTGCTGCGGGAGGGCAATGGCTGTCAAAAACTCAGTTCGTCATAGACGCGGGCAAGGTCACCGTTCCATTCGGTCTTGAACTTTTCAAGCAGTTCATGGGCGGGCGACATGCCGGAATCGACGATCCGGCGTAGCGGGTTGAGAAACCCGCTTTCATTGTCCCCCATCGAATTAACTTCGCCGCGCGCGGTCAGGCCGCGACCAGCGATATCCAGGACTTCCTTGCCCAGATCCTGCATGGTGCGACCATCAGGCAATACAGTACATAACCCATGTTCGGGAACCTGATCGCGAATCCGCTGATGATCCTCGATCGACCATCCCTTGACGAGATCCCATGCGGCATCGAGGGCATCGTCGTTGTAAAGCAATCCGACCCACAGGGCCGGCAACGCGCAGATTCGGTTCCATGGACCACCATCGCTCCCGCGCATTTCGAGGAAGCTCTTGAGCCGAACCTCTGGAAAGGCTGTCGAGAGATGGTCATTCCAGTCCGCGATTGTCGGCTTTTCACCGGGGAGGACTGACAGGTTGCCGTCAAGAAAGTCCCGGAAATTCAGACCCGACGCATCAATATATTTACCGTCGCGAAAGACGAAATACATGGGCACGTCGAGCATATAATCGGCATAGCGTTCGTACCCGAACCCGTCCTCGAAGACGAAAGGCAGCATTCCTGTGCGCTGCGGATCCGTATCGGTCCAGATATGGCTGCGATAGGAAAGATACCCGTTGGGTTTGCCTTCAGTGAACGGAGAATTGGCAAACAAGGCCGTCCCCAATGGCTGCAGTGCGAGGCTGACCCGGAACTTTTTGACCATATTCGCTTCGCAGCGATAATCGAGATTGGTCTGGATCGTGCAGGTCCTGAGCATCATGTCCAGGCCCATCGTCCCGACACGCGGCATGTGGCGCAGCATGATCTCGTAACGCCCCTTTGGCATGATCGGTAATTCGGCCCGGGTCTTGTCGGGCCACATGCCGAGGCCAAGAAACCCAAGTCCGAGTTCCGCACCAACTTCCTTGACCTGCTTCAGGTGCCGTCCCGTCTCTGCGCAAGTCTGATGAAGATTTTCAAGCGGTGCGCCAGACAGTTCCAGTTGGCCTGCCGGTTCGAGACTGACGGTCCCGTCACTCCCGGCAAGAGCAATCACATGATCGCCTTCCATCACAGGTTCCCAACCGTAGCGGGTCAGGGCCATCAGCAGGTCGTGAATGCCGCCGGGCTCGTCATAGGACGGCGCACGGTGATCGCTGGTCCGATAGACGAACTTTTCGTGCTCGGTCCCGATCCGCCAACGTTCCGGGGGTTTTTCGCCTCCGGAAAAAACACCGATCAGGTCGGCGCGCGATTCGATGACGGGATCGGACTTGTCAGACGTTGTGCGTGTGCTCATGGCGGCTGTCTAAGCATTTTCAGTTGCGATTGGAAACCCCGGTTTCGTCGAACGCGGGGTGTTTGGTTACTCTGCCTTAACCAAAACAGGCTATAGCCGTTTGAGTATCGAATGTGGGCACGAGTATCGCGATTTGAGAATCATCGGGAAAATTGCCGTGTTGGCAATGTTGAGCCCGGCCCTGTCAGGCGCGGCGCAGGCTGCCTGTTCGGCTGCCAACCAGTATAACTTCGACTTTGCGAGCCAAGCCCCGGCAACTCTCAATTACGCTAACACCTATACCTATACTGCGACCAGCACGGCGCTGGGCAACCAGAATTTTACAGTGGATTGGATCGTGAACGGGACATCGTCGACTGTTGTTGCCGGGCAGCAAATGCCCGCAATCGGCAATCTGATTACGGACGGCGTCGCAGCGAACAACCTTGTCGTGGGCGTCATATTCACGGCACGTACAACGGATGTCTCGGTCAATACGCGGGTCGTGGTCACGCGATTCAATTTTTCCACGCCGATCCGGGATTTTACGGCGCAGATCAATGATATCGACTTCAATGCAAACCAGTTTCGGGACTGGCTCCAGGTTAATGGTATCAACGGTGCCTCGAACTACGACCCGGCGCTAACGACCCCGTTTGGAACCAACAATACAGTCCCGGGCCCCCATTCAAATGCAAGTTCGAGCCAGCTGGTCGGTGCCACTGCTGCGCCGCTATCCCTTTCGGTGCGGCAAAGCGGCGGTACAAGCGCTAGCGGGAACAATTCGACGACTGGGACCATTTCCGCCGTGTTTGCGCAGCCGGTCACGCAAGTTGAAATCCGGTATGGCAACTATCCACTTTCAGTCGGCGAAACCGTAACGGGCCAGCAGGCGATCGGAATCCAGTCGATCAGCTACTGCCCGATGCCCGTGCTCAACGTCACCAAGGTATCCTCACCCTTCTCGACGACCGGCACTGATCCCAACCGCTTCAACATTCCCGGGGCAGACGTGATCTATACACTGACCGTCAGCAATTCGAATTCCAGTCCGGTCGATGTCGGGACTATGGTGCTGAATGATCCGTTGCCCCCGGCAATGACCTTTTACAATGGCGACATCGATGATACCGGACCGCTCACAACCAACTTCGAGTTTGTCCCCGGCACGTCAGGGTTGTCATTTACCGGGGCCAATCTTGGCTATTCGAACAATGGCGGCAGCACCTATGCCTATTCGCCGGCGGCCGGTTATGACGCGGTCGTCAATGCGATCCGACTCAGCCCGCAAGGGACGATGGCCGCCAATTCAAGCTTTTCGATCAAGTTTCGCACGCGGATCAAATAGGCTTGACTGGGCAGCCGCCCTACTGAAGCTCAAAGACGACCGACACATTTACGCCAATCGATTGTTCACCGGGCATGATTTCGGTTTTGGCCGACACAGAATCCATTTGACGCATCGCCATCACAGGCACGGGCCCGCCCGAAAAGCTCTCGGTTTCGCTGATCGAGACCACGCGCCGGACCTTCATTCCAAGAGCCGAAGCATAGAGATCGGCGCGCGCCCTTGCCGCCTTGATCGCAGCCACCCGCGCTTCATCCTGTGCGGCTTCGGGCTTGTCGATCATCAGGGTCGGGCCGTTGATCTGGTTCGCCCCTTCCTTGACCAGCGCATCAAGGATCGTTCCCGATTTCGCGATGTCGCGGAACCGCACAGTCACCTGGTTGGATGCCTGATAGCCAATGATCGCGGGTGCCTCGTTCTCGATATAACGATACTGTGGAGCGAGATTGACCGAGGAAGTGGATACGTCCTTGTCTGCCACGCCGGCCTTCTTGAGCGCAGCCAGAACACGGCTCATCCGGCCAGCATTGTCACGCATCGCGCCCGCCGCGTCTGCGGCATTGGTCACAACGCCGGCGCTGATGACAGCCACGTCAGGCACTCGACGCACATCGCCCCGCGCCGTCACGTCAAGCCGTGTTCCCGAAATCTCGACCTGTGCTCCTTGTGCGCCGGCAATAGCCGGTGTCGCCATTGCTGCTGCAGCCATTACCGAACCCAACACCATTTTCATCGACGAGACTCCAATCATCACTGTTTGTGGCCACAACAAAAAAGGCCGATGGATGGTTTCATACCACCCACCGGCCTGCACTAATGCTGAACGATGGTTTTGGAAGTCAGGCCGAACGGCTCTTTACCATGCGATAAATGGCAAGAAGTGCAATGGCACCGACAGTGGCACCGATCCAGCCTGCTCCTTCGCCCGCGCTGTAGAAGCCAACCGCTTGACCGAGAAAGCCGGCAAGCAATGCGCCTGCTATGCCGAGCAAGATGGTAACGATGAAGCCTCCCGGATCCTTTCCGGGCATGACCATTTTGCCAACAACACCGGCAACGGCACCAATAATAATCCAGCCAATAAACCCTCTATCCATCACACGTCTCCCCTCGGTTGTGAAAATACGGTAAAGCACCATGTATAGCCTTACCGTCAGGCTCACAAGGCTTTCGGAAAACGGCGGAAACAGGCGAAATCTATTGCGCGGTGCAGCAAATTGAGGCATTGGCGCTCGGTGGCCGAGGGATGGCGAGCCGCTAATCAGACTTGAGGCTGGTGACTTATTGGTGTAATACAGTCGTCAGAATAGAGACTTTGCCTGCGGTTCAGGCCTGAAAGCGGAATTATTATGAACTTCGAATCAACCATTGCGCGCCGGACATCCGATATGGATTACCTGACGGATGAAGAAATTTCAGCAAGGCGCAAACGCCGCAACCTGATCATTGCTGTCGTCGTGATCGTCGCCGTGATTGCTATCGCCTGGAAGGTGATGAGCGGCAGCGGAAGCGACGCCGCACAGGCCGACGCGAACAAGCAGGCTGCAAAAGTCACGATCGTAAGGCCTGCGAAACAGCTTGTGACGATGTCGATTTCGGCAACCGGGTCGCTGGCTGCACGCCGCGAAATGCCGGTGGGCGTCGCAGGCGAAGGGGGAATGGTATCAAAAGTCTGGGTCGAGCCTGGTGATTGGGTGCGGCAGGGACAGGTTCTGGCGTCGATCGAACGATCGGTCCAGTCGCAGGAAAACCTCCAGCTTTCTGCCAGCATCCGGGCCACAGAAGCCGACGCGCGATTGGCTCAATCCGAGCTTGATCGCGCGCAAGCACTTGTCGCCCGCGGCTTCATATCGAAGGCAGACGTCGAGCGGAAAACTGCGACGCGGGATGCCGCATATGCGCGGGTTGGCGTCGCACGTGCGCAATTGGGTGCCAATAGCGCTCGCATGGGTCGCCTTGATATCCGTGCGCCCGAGGCCGGTCTGGTTCTGACCCGCGCCGTTGAGCCCGGACAGGTCGTCGGCGCTGGTGCGGGCGTTTTGTTCCGCCTCGCCCGCGGTGGTGAAATGGAAATGCGAGCCCAAATGACCGAAAGCGATCTTGCCCGCCTGTCCGTCGGTCGCCCTGCCAGGGTGACGCCTGTTGGCACAGCAAACACCTTCGATGGGCAGATCTGGCAATTATCCCCAGTGATCGATCCACAAACCCGCCAGGGTACGGCCCGAATTGCGCTGGCCTATAATCCTGCTTTGCGCCCAGGGGGCTTTGCCTCTGCCAAAATCACGAGCCAACAAGTTGAAGCCCCGCTGTTGCCGGAATCGGCAGTACTCAGCGATGCCGGCGGGACATATGTGTTCATTGTCGATTCAAAGAACAAGGTTGTCCGTAGACCTGTCACGGCGGGCGTCGTAACCGATGGCGGCATTCCGATCATGGCTGGCCTGTCGGGAACGGAAAAAGTGGTTCTTTCGGCTGGCGGCTTCCTCAATCCTGGCGAATCGGTTATTCCCGAGCGCGCCAAGCCAGCGCGCTAAAGGCCGCAGCATGAACTTTCGCAACATATCTGCTTGGTCGATCAAAAACCCGGTTCCACCGATCGTCCTTTTCCTTGCGTTGACCCTGGCGGGCGTGATGGCATTCATGCGGATGCCAATCAGTGCAGACCCGGACATCGATTTTCCGGTTGCGATCGTTTCGATCGCGCAGCCGGGCGCGGCGCCGACCGAGCTTGAAACGCAGGTTGCGCAAAAGGTCGAAGCCGCCGTTCGCAGCATAACGGGTGTCGATGAGATCAATTCGACCGTGCGCGAAGGATCCGCAACGATCGTTATCTTCTTCAAGATCGGCACGCCGATTGACCGTGCCGTCAACGATGTGCGCGACGCTGTGTCAAATATCCGGAGCGATTTGCCCGACGGGATTCTTGAGCCGCAGGTGATGCGCGAGGATACTGCCAACAACGCTATCGCGTATATCTCGGCCGAAGCCGTCGACATGACACTCGAAGAGTTGAGCTGGTATGTCGATAACGTCGTCAACAAGCGGTTGCGCGGGCTTCCCGGTATGGGTGGCGTGGAACGCGGCGGTGGTGTCAGCCGCGAGATCCGTGTCATTCTCGATCCCGCCAAGATGCAGTCGTTCGGTGTGACTGCATCGCAAGTCAACGGCCAATTGCGCCAATCCAACGTCAACGCCGCAGGCGGACGCACCGAGATCGCTGGTGCCGAACAATCTATCCGCGTGCTCGGCAACGCCAAGGACGCCTACGGCCTAAGCCAGACAATGGTTTCGCTCGGCGGCGGGCGTTCGATCAAGCTGGCCGATATTGCCGAAGTCAAGGATCTGTATGCCGAGCAGCGCACGCTTTCGACGATGAACGGTCGGCAGGTGCTCAGCTTCTCCATCAAGCGCGCGAAGGGCCAATCCGACGTTGCCGTCTATGATGCAGCAATGACGGAGCTGAAAAAGCTTGAGGCCGAGAACCCCAAGGTAAAATTCCGCGATCTTTTCACCACCGTGAACTATTCACGCGAGCAATATAGCTCTTCGATGATTGCGATGATCGAGGGTGCCTTGCTGGCCGTGATTGTCGTGTTTTTCTTCCTGCGCGATTGGCGGGCGACAATCATTTCAGCGGTCGCAATCCCGCTCGCAGCGATTCCGACCTTTTGGGTGATGTCGCTCCTCGGTTTCAGCCTCAACCAGATCAGCCTGCTTGCGCTTGGCCTGGTTGCGGGTGTTCTGGTCGATGATGCGATCGTCGAGATCGAGAATATCGTCCGGCATATGCGTATGGGCAAGTCCGCCTATCAGGCTTCCATAGATGCCGCCGACGAGATCGGACTCGCCGTGTTGGCGACCACAATGGCCATCGTCGCCGTCTTTCTGCCCGTCGGAATCATGCCCGGCATTTCAGGCCAGTTCTTCAAGAATTTCGGCCTTACAGTGGTGGTTGCAGTGCTGTTCAGCCTTATGGTTGCGCGGCTGATCACGCCGATGATGGCCGCCTTTTTCCTCAAAAGCCACGGCACGCAGGAACATGCCGCGGGCAAGTGGATGGAGCGATATCTCGATTTGCTCAAATGGTCGCTTGATCATCGCTGGAAGACGGTCGGGCTTGGAGCCGTTGCGATGCTCGCAACCGTTGGTGTTTTCTCGCAGCTAAACTTTACCTTCTTTCCTGACGTTGATCAGGATTACAGCCAGGTGCGGATCGATATGGTGCCGGGCACAACCCTGGCTGAAACGCGAGCCGTTACCGAGCGTGTCCAGGACATGCTGGCAGCCGAGAAGGGCGTCGTCGCAGCGGCCTTTGCCGACATCAATCCGGGTAATGCGAACATCTATCTGACGCTCAGGCGAGACCGGACGATGTCCAGCCTGAAATTCGAAGAGAAATGGGGCACCGCGCTGGGCAATGTTCCAGACGCGCGTGTCAACTTCCGCGCCCAGGATTCCGGTGGCCCTCCCGGCACCGGACGTGATATTACGATCACGTTGGCCGGAGACCAGCCCGAATTGTTGAGCGCCACCGCGGCACGGATCGTCGAAGAAATGCGCAAGATGCCCGAACTCGTGGCGCCGCGCGTCAACGGGGAATTGCTCCGCCCCGAGGTTGTCATCAAGCCGCGCATGGATCTTGCTGCGAGTCTTGGCGTGACGACCGGTGCGCTGTCGCAGACGATCCGCATTGCGACGCTGGGCGATATTGATCAGAATACTGCTAAATTCTCCCTTTCAGACCGTCAGGTTCCGATTCGCGTCGCGCTGAGCGAGGAGTCGCGGCGCGATTTCTCGACGATCGAAAATCTTCCGGTGCCGACCGCATCGGGTGCCACAGTCCCTCTCAAATCCGTAGCGGACATCAGTTTCGGATCGGGGCCGACTTCGATCCAGCGTACCAATCTCAATCGCCGTATCAGCGTTGGTGCTGATCTGGCGCAAGGCATTGTCAGCGGTGTGGCAAACAAGAAAATCGATGCCTTGCCCTCAATGAAGCTGCCGCAAGGTGTGACACGCCTCAACACCGGCCAGAACAGGATGCAGGCCGAGATGGTCACAAACTTCCTCGTAGCCGTGATTTCCGGCGTTCTGCTAGTCTTTGCTGTGCTGCTCCTGCTCAACCGCCGGGTGATGCCGCCCTTCGTCAACATGGGATCGCTTCTGCTCGCGCCGCTGGGCGCGGGTATTGCGCTCATGATCGCCGGCATGCCGATCTCGATGCCTGTGCTGATCGGGATGCTGATGCTGCTCGGTATCGTCGCCAAGAATTCAATCCTCGTCGTCGATTTCGCGCTTGAGGAAATGGATCGTGGCGTCGACACCTTCACGGCCATCATGGAAGCCGGCCACAAACGCGCGCAGCCGATCGTGATGACGACGGTCGCGATGGTTGCAGGTATGATGCCGACCGCGCTGGCACTTGCTGGCGACGGCGCGTGGCGTCAGCCGATGGGCGTCGTCGTGATCGGCGGCTTGATCGTTTCAACCGTCCTGACACTGGTGATCGTCCCCGCGAGCTTCAGCCTGGCCGTTGGTTTCGAGGAACGGATGGGCGTCTGGCTCAAATATTACCTGACCAATCACGGCGAAAAACCGATGGCCAAGCCGCCGAACCTTATTCCGGAATGGCTGCGTCGCCGGTTCTCGCGTCAGCGGCCCGATGATGCCATCCAGCCCGCCGAGTAGCCTCGATAGCGGCTGAACGTCACACCCTGTTCAAGGCGCCCGTCCGGTTTCCGGTGCAAAACGGGGCGACGGGCATGAAGCGCATGGCCACGGGCATGCTGGTGGTCATGGCAGGCATATACCTGATCGCTCGACAGTTCGTCGACGTCCATCCGTCGGTTGGTTTTGTCAAAGCCTTTGCAGAAGCTGCGATGGTGGGCGGGCTGGCGGACTGGTTTGCCGTCACGGCCCTGTTCCGGCATCCGCTTGGGTTGCCGATCCCTCACACCGCCATCATCCCGCGCAACAAGGACCGGATCGGCGATACGCTGGCGCAATTCCTCAAGGACAATTTTCTGACGCCAGCGGTTGTCGCGCGGAGGATGCGTAATATTGACGTAGCCTCCGCAGCCGGTCGCTTCCTTGCAGACCCCGATCATGGCGGAGCTGGCCGACTGCGTGAAGGCGCTTCGCGCCTCCTGGCCGATATTCTGGAGGCGCTGGACGACACCAGGCTTGGCGGCATGGCAAAAGGTGCGATTGCGAACCGAATCCGCGCCTTGGAAGTGTCTCCATTGCTCGGCCAGTCACTCGAAGCGGCAATGGCCGAGGGCCGGCATATCCCGCTGCTCGACGGGATTATCAATCGCGCAGCGTTGATCGTTGCCTCGAATGACGGGATTATCCGCGAGATGGTGCATGAGCGCGCCGGGCGCATACTCCGCTGGACAGGGCTTGACGAAAACGTCGCCGAAGCAGTCATCAACGGTCTCAACAAGCTGCTTTATGACATGGCCGATTTTCCTGATCATCCGCTGCGCCTGCGGGTCAACGACTTGCTCTCGGATCTTGGCCATGATCTCCAATATGATCCGGATATGCAGGCCAAGGTCGCGCGGCTAAAGGATGAAATTGTGGAAAATCCGGCTATGCAACGCTGGATTGATGGCCTGTGGGAGCAGGCACGCGGCGCCTTGCTCAAGGCAGCGCGTGATCCGGACAAGGCGATGGCCGGCAAGTTCGGGGAGGCGCTGCGTCAATTGGGCACCACGCTTCAGCAGGATGCAGGTTTGCGCGAAACAATCAACCGCTTTGCGCGCCGCACTACGGTCGGCGCGACGGCGAGTTATGGCGACAACATCGTCCGGCTGGTGTCCGATACAGTTCGCGGATGGGATACCAGTCGCGTCACCGAACGTGTCGAAAGCGCGGTTGGTCGTGACCTTCAGTATATCCGTATCAACGGAACATTAGTTGGCGGACTGGTTGGCCTCACCCTCCATGCAATTGACGTCCTGCTATAGAGCCTGATCGATTGATCCGGTAGATATCAGTTTGGCCAATAGACATATTCGTCGCTCTTTTTGAAGGGCTCGCCGGCAGTCTTGTCAATCGAAATGGGGCTTTCCACCGAATAGGAGTAAAGCGGCGGTTTGCGCCCTTTTTGGTGTGCAGTCAGCAGCGCCCTGAGTTCGGTCAGTTTGGCCGGATTTGAAGCCGCCAGATTGGACTGCTCGGTAGGATCGACCTTGAGGTTGAACAACCAGCTCTTTTTCTGCTTGCCGTCGACCTGCAACTTCCAGTCGCCAGCGCGGACGACCTGATAATATCCGCTTTGCCAAAACAAGGCGTTGTCGGGACGGGAAATCGCGCCGTTGCCTGTTGCGATGGGCAGCATGTTTCGCCCGTCAATTTCAACACCCTTTGGCAACGATGCGCCGCCCGCATCGGCGAGCGTCGGCATGACGTCGATATGGGCGACCGGCATATTGATGCGTGTGCCCGGCTTGATTCTGGCTGGCCATTTCAAAAACATCGGCACACGGATGCCGCCTTCAAACAGCGTGATTTTCCAACCACGATACGGCCGGTTGACTTCGGGCAGGTCAATATAGCCAGCTCCGCCATTATCGCTTGAGAAAACGATGATCGTATTATCAGCCAACCCTTCTTGCTCGAGTTTCTGGCTGATCCGTCCAACGCTTCGATCCAGCGCACGCAGCATCGCCGCATAGACCCGCAAGCGACGCGGCTTGATATCGCCGACGGCGTCAAAATCTGCCTTTGTTGCCTGCAATGGAGTATGGATACCCCAATGGGCAAGGTAGAGAAAGAACGGGCGATTTCTGTTTGCCTCAATGACTTTCAGCGCTTCATCGGTCCAATAGTCTGTCAGATATCCGCCGGGCTTGAATTGTTTACTGTTGTTGAAAGACGCCGCAAATTGCATTCGCGCCCAAAGGAACTTGTCGATCGGATCGGTTGCCAGCTTGGCATTGACGACATTGGGATCATCTTCGGGTAAATAAAGCCCATTCGCCATCAGCAGGCTTTCATCGAAACCCTGTGCATTCGGGCTTGATGGGCCTCGGTCGCCTAAATGCCATTTACCGATATGAGCAGTATGATAACCACGGCTCTTCAGGATTTCGGCAATTGTCACTTCGCTCCCGGGAAGCCCCTGATCGGCATAAGCAGGCGCTTTTTCGGCCGCATCGCGGTTGTATTCCAGAGGTGGCCTTTCTCCGATATTGTCATTGGCAAACATCGCCATGATCCGCCCCATGCCAGTGGGAGTCGGAGTGAATTCAAATCCCGTACGTGTGGGGTATCGCCCCGTCATCAGCATGGCGCGCGATGGTGCACAGGTACCATTGCCCGCATAGGCCTGTTCGAAGATCGCTCCATCCGCAGCGAGCTTGTCTATATTGGGCGTTCGGACCCGCCCGCCGGCCATGCCGCCGCCGAACGTGGAGATATCGTTGATGCCAAGATCGTCGGCCAGGATGAAAATTATGTTGGGCGGACGTTGCGCCGCAGGCACGGTTGCCACGTTGGGACCACGAGCCCAGTCGAGAGGACGGTTGGCGGCAATTGGCACTCTGCCGACACGTGTGACCATATAGAGAATCAAGGCCTTACGGTTCAGATAGGCGAGACCCGCCAAAGTGACAGCTATCGCCGCAAGGCCCAGCAAGACCTTCTTCCAGCGTCTCATCCCGTCCGCTCCATCCATCTAATGGCATTAGATATGCCGATATATTGGAAGCAAAGTCAATCATCCTCGATTGGCTCTGCCCGTGATTGCGCGATAGCAGAAATGATTGTGGCTGTTCCCGTCTTTAACGGCTAACGGCAAGCGATGAAGGATTGTTCACAGTGCGTGGTTCGCAACCGCGCGATTTGTGCCGGGCTGCTGCCCGATGAACTCGAGGTTCTGGGGCGCCTTGGTCGTAAGCAGCTCGTGCAGCGTGGGCAGACCGTGGTTTGGGAGGGTGAAGAGTCGCTGATCGTCGCCAATGTCATCGAAGGCGTTCTCAAGGTGTCCATGAGCATGACCGATGGCCGTGAGCAGATCGTCGGTGTTGTTTTTCCATCGGACTTTATTGGCAGACCGTTCGGCAAGGCGAGCCCCTATAGTGTCACCGCACTTACGGACGCCGAACTGTGTATTTTCACGCGCTCCGCCTTTGACATTTTCGCCCGGGAGCACCCGGAACTTGAGCACAAACTGCTTCGTCGCACGCTCGAAGAGCTGGATCGCGCGCGCGAATGGATGCTGCTGCTCGGCAAAAAATCGGCGAGCGAGCGCATTGCGACCTTGCTTCTCGAAATGTCCACGCGTCTCAGCGAGCAGGGTTGCCATGCCAATCCTGCTGTCCTCAACCGGTTTGACCTGCCACTCGACCGGCAACAGATTGGCGACTTGCTGGGCCTGACCATTGAAACCGTCAGCCGTCAGATGACAAAGCTGAAAAGCGCGGGACTGATCGATTTGCCCGACCGCAAGCATGTGATCATCAATGATCGTATGCGACTGAGCGATTTGGCGATGGCAGCGTGATGCGCGACTCTGGTTTCTTGACCTAGATCAAGGTAGACATTGCCCGCCCGGTTCAAGGCTGAACCGGAAACGCGAATCCAACGCGTTTTGGGGAAAGACTATGGATGACTTGTTGACGCGCGCTGGCGCGTGGTTTCTCGTTGCGCTGTTGGCATTCTTCGGGATCATGGGCAGTGCCGATTTCGGATATTCGGTACACCTGACGATAATCTGCATTGCAGCCTTGCTCGCAGCTGTCGCATCCATGCGCGGCTTCGACTTTGCCAAACAGCAATTCACGTTGGCGGGGCAACGGGCTGATTCGTCACGCTATGATGATGATCCCGTCCGATGGGGCGTGATTGCGACACTTTTCTGGGGAATCGCGGGGTTTCTCGCTGGTCTCTATATCGCGCTGGAACTGGCCTTTCCGGTGCTCAATCTCAACATCGAATATCTCAGCTTCGGACGATTGAGGCCGCTGCATACCTCCGCAGTGATCTTTGCGTTCGGAGGGAATGCGTTGATCTCGACGAGTTTCTACGTCGTTCAGCGCACCTGCCGGGCGAGGCTCGCTTTCCCCAGTCTCGCCCGGTTTGTGTTCTGGGGCTATCAGCTCTTCATCGTCCTCGCCGCGACCGGATATTTGCTCGGCATAACCGAAGCCAAGGAATATGCCGAGCCCGAATGGTATGTCGATATCTGGCTGACGATTGTCTGGCTTGCCTATCTTGCCGTATTTGTCGGGACTATCGTGAAGCGCAAGGAACCCCATATTTACGTGGCAAACTGGTTCTATCTGAGTTTCATCATCACCGTGGCGATGCTTCACCTCGTCAATAACCTTTCGATGCCGGTCAGCTTGCTGGGATCAAAAAGCTATAGCGCCTTTGCCGGGGTTCAGGATGCGCTGACGCAGTGGTGGTACGGCCACAATGCTGTCGGTTTCTTTCTGACGGCGGGCTTCCTTGCGATGATGTATTACTTCGTGCCCAAACAGGCTGAAAGACCGGTTTACAGCTATCGTCTGTCGATCATCCATTTCTGGTCCCTGATCTTCCTGTACATCTGGGCGGGGCCGCATCACTTGCACTACACCGCGCTGCCAGACTGGGCGCAGACTCTTGGCATGGTCTTCTCGATCATGCTCTGGATGCCGAGCTGGGGCGGGATGATCAACGGTCTGATGACCTTGAACGGTGCCTGGGACAAGATCCGCACCGATCCGATTATCCGCATGATGGTTATCGCGCTCGCCTTTTACGGAATGAGCACATTCGAAGGGCCGATGATGTCAATCAAGTCGGTCAATTCGCTCTCCCACTACACTGACTGGACGATTGGCCATGTCCATAGCGGCGCGCTTGGCTGGAACGGGATGATCACATTCGCGTGCATGTACTATCTTGTTCCGCGTCTTTGGGGGCGTGAGCGGATGTATTCGCTCCGTATGATCAACTGGCACTTCTGGCTCGCGACGCTGGGTATCGTCTTCTACGCATCGGCGATGTGGGTGGCGGGCATCATGCAGGGGCTGATGTGGCGCGAGTATGGAGCGGACGGCTATCTCGTCTATTCCTTCGTCGAAACGGTCGCGGCCATGTTCCCGATGTACGTGATCCGTGCGGCCGGTGGTGCGCTCTACCTCACTGGCGCGCTGATCATGGTATTCAACGTCTGGAGGACGATTGCCGGTCATCAGCGGCAGGAAAAGCCGATGACCGAGACGCCCTATGATGCCGAGGCAGATCGCCCCTTCATCGCCGTTCCAGCCGCGTAAGGAGTAAGAACAATGGCAAACATACTCCGCGATCACAAAAGGCTGGAACGCAACGTCAGCCTGCTTGGGCTGTTCGCGCTCATTGCCGTCGCGATAGGTGGGATCGTCGAGATAGCGCCCCTCTTCTGGATCGATTCCACCGTGGAAAAGGTGCAGGGAATGCGCCCCTATACTCCGCTCGAGCTTGCCGGGCGGAACATCTATATGCGCGAAGGCTGTTACACTTGCCATAGCCAGATGATCCGTCCGTTCCGCGATGAGGTAGAACGCTACGGCCACTACAGCCTTGCCGCCGAAAGCATGTACGACCATCCGTTTCAATGGGGATCAAAGCGGACAGGCCCCGATCTGGCGCGCGTCGGCGGCCGTTATTCCGACGAATGGCATGTTCAGCATCTAAAGGATCCGCGCGCTGTGGTGCCTGAATCGATCATGCCCGGTTATGCCTTCATGGCCGGCCGCGAATAGAAACCCGGCGACATGACTGCGCACCTTGCAGCGCTCAGCCGGGTCGGGGTGCCGTACACCAAGGCAGCCATTGCGGCAGCAAACGAGGATCTGGCCGCGCAAGCCGATCCCGATGCCAACAGCGATGGCTTGAAGGCCCGCTATCCCAAGGCGCAGGCCCGTGATTTCGATGGCAATCCGGGCCAGGTCACTGAATTGGATGCGCTGGTCGCCTATCTCCAGATGTTGGGCACGCTGGTCGATGTCGAAAAAGCCGCGCCTATGGAGCAGCCCCGATGAGCTATGATGCGTTGCGCCATTTCGCAGACAGCTGGGGACTGGTGGCAATGGCAGTACTGTTCATCGCCTTGGTCGGCTGGACCTTCCGCAAGGGTGCATCGACGCATCATGAAAGTGCCGCCAACATGATCTTCAAGGAAGACGACCATGTCTGAGAACAAACGCATCGATGAACCGACCGGAACGCAGACCGTCGGCCATGAATGGGACGGCATCGAGGAACTCGACACGCCAATGCCGCGCTGGTGGGTGCTTACATTTTGGGCCTGCATCGTCTGGGCTATCGGCTATGTCATTGTCTATCCGGCCATACCGATGTTCAACAGTGCCACGACCGGTCTCTGGAATTGGTCGAGCCGGGGCGAACTTGCTCTTGTAATGACCGCCGAAGCGAAACGACGCGCGCCGATCACCGCGGCACTGGCGGCCATTCCGGTTGATCGGCTTGAAGCCGATCCAAAGCTTTTTCAAGCGGCCGTGGAAGGCGGACGAGCGGCGTTCAAGGTACATTGTGTCCAATGCCATGGCTCCGGAGCCGCAGGGTCGAAAGGCTATCCCAACCTCAATGATGATGACTGGCTTTGGGGCGGCGATCTTCAGGCGATCCACTATACGCTCATCAACGGAGTGAGAAATCCCGACCACAAGGAAACCCGTTTTTCGCAAATGCCGGCCTTTGATGGCGTTCTGGATCCAGGCGAAATTGGTGCAGTTATCGCCCATGTCCACACGATATCCGGCCAGCAAGAGCCGAATGCGGCGTCGGCCAGGGGTTCCGCTCTGTTCGCGACCAATTGCGCGACCTGCCATGGCCCCGACGGAAAAGGGCTGCGCGAATTTGGTGCGCCGAATCTGACCGACCAGATTTGGCTTTATGGCGGTGACAAGGATACGCTCCGGGCGACGATCACCAAGAGCCGTTATGGGGTGATGCCGCGCTGGAACAACCGACTCGATCCAGTCACGATCAAGATGTTGGCGGCCTTTGTCCATTCTTTGGGTGGCGGCGAGGCATCGCCCGCGCCCAAGGCGGTAACAAATGTCCAGCCTTGAGGACCTGACCGGCCCGAACCAGCATCTTTATGCCAAGCGCAAGGGCGTTTATCCCAAGGCTGTCGACGGTTTCTTCCGCCGCTTCAAGTGGGCGATCATGGCGATCACGCTGCTGATCTATTATGTCACACCCTGGTTGCGCTGGGATCGCGGCGCCTTTGCGCCCGATCAGGCGGTTCTGGTCGATTTGGCGCATCGCAGATTTTACATGTTCCAGATCGAAATCTGGCCGCATGAGTTTTATTATGTGGCAGGCCTGCTCGTCATGGCTGGGATCGGGTTGTTTCTGGTGACGTCGGCAGTCGGCCGAGCCTGGTGTGGCTATGCCTGCCCCCAAACCGTGTGGACCGATTTGTTCCAGCATGTCGAACGCTGGATCGACGGGGATCGCAACGCGCAGGTCAGGCTGGCCGCCGCACCCTGGGGTCCTGCAAAGGCCGCAAAACGACTCTCCAAAT
>JANNLW010000268.1:0-14338 GCA_031397145.1 Sphingomonadales bacterium
GCTATTGGCGCTGCATCAGGCATTTTCGCCGTTCGTTCAGACGACCGGAGCTATGTCAGCTTTCGCCCTCAGTCTGATCGCGATCAAGGATCAACGACAAGCCAGGATTGCTTGGGTCATATCGAACGCACACATTGGCACCCGATGGATGCTTGTCGATCCACCCTTGTGCCTTGCCATGGAGTATCGTGCTGCGCTTCCAAACACCGTGATGTGCTGTTCCCAGAGCATCATAGGAATAATTGATATTCGCAACATGGACAGATTGGTTATTTCCGCGACTTTCCATTTGAAGGTCTGAACCGCTGACTCTTCCAACCGTCGTCGGCCAATCCCGTGCGCGATTGCGAAGCATGCGCCCTCGCCCCCAACGCAGGACAAAGAATGTCAGCACGGCCAGGCTGATAATCAGAATAATCACGTTTTCGTTGATCTGGTTCATTTGACATACTCCCCCGAACAAGGTCGCTGGTCACAACAGTGACTATGTGGCGACTAAGGCATCGTCACAGTCGCCGACGCGGCGCGATTGCGACAGGATGGATGTGTGCCCAGTTCAACGCTGGCCGTGATCGACTCTCCGGCTGGAATAGCCGCGTTCACGAGGATCGATGGCGTCCCCTGGCCGCTCAGGATGGTTCCGGCTGAGACGGTCCAGTTGTAACTCAACGTATCGATCGCCGGGCTGGCGTTGAATGTCAAATACGCGTCGCCCTTGGTGACGGCAGCCGGCTTGATCGTGACCGCCTGGCAATTGATTGTCACCTGCGACACCGCAGCCGCCACCGAATTCAGGGGCTCTCCCGATATGTTCCCGAGCCTGCAAGCCACCGAAGCATAGGCTGCCATTGTCGTACGATATTCGATCTTCGAACTTCCTGTGCCGGCGGCGGCCCTGAGCACTTTCCCGGCGGAATCGATCGCCACATCTTGTCGAACCATGACCGTATATTCCAGGCAGTCAATTTCCAGAAGCTGCCAATAGGCGCTCGCGGGGACCCCGAGGCGACTGTCCGCGGCACGGTGCACAGACAATCCCCAGATCAGTGCAGCATTTCTCGACGGTGTACTGATCGACTTGATCGAGTTTCGCTCGAAGAAAAAAACGACCGGCGCCGTCGGGGCAGATATGCGAACGAGCGTCAGCTGACCTGTTGGAGGGTTTGCTTGCAACGGAGGCAAGACAGGCTGCGGAGTACGGCCTGACCGAGGCTGCGTCACTGGCTGTGCCGCGGGCGAGGCCGCTGCCGTCGACGCAAGCTGCTGGCACTGACGCTTGTCCAATTCGCAGGCCATTTTTGCATAGCTTGCAGCCTTTGCGGGGTCGCGCCCGACGCCTTCGCCCGCCGCATAGGCCTTGCCCAGATAGCTGCAGCCCTCCGCATTCTTTAGCCTGCAGGCCTTGTCAAACCACCGCGCAGCTTCGACAAGGTCCTTGCTAGCGCCGTTAAGCCGGTATGCGCCAAGAACAAAGCAACCCCCACCAACGTCACCGTTGCATGCCTTTAAGGCCAGGGCATTCGTCTGCGCATAGTTGCTCCCGCCAATCTCGCCGCTCGCGTAGAGACCTGCAAGGATGCTGCAGGCTTTGAAATCGTTCAGGTCGCAGGCACGGTGAAAATAGCGCACGGCTTCGGGAATATTCTTGGCCACGACTTTGCCCGAAGAGTAGCGCGCACCTATGACAGTACACGCCTCTGCATGCGCCAATTCGCAGCTGCGCGCCATCAACTGGTTCGAGCGCGCGATGCTTTTGGTCACGCCCAAACCGTTGTAATACAGTCGGGAGAGGTTATCGCAGGCCCCGCCGCTGCCTGCATCGCATGACTTGGTGTACGCTATTGCTGCCGCTGCATAATCGCGGGGAACGCCATCGCCTTGTTGCAAGGCCATCCCAAGCAGCAGACATCCCAATCTGTCATTGCCATTGCACGCCAGTCGGTAGTGATCGGCAGCTATGGCCTTGTTTTTCGGGACTCCCTTGCCCGCGTCATAGGCAAGGCCAAGCTGGGCGCACGACGCATAATCATTCCGCCGACAGGCCGCCTGCAAGGTGGCAGGGGTTTCGGCCTGCTTTGCAGTTGCAGCCTGCACGGGCTTGGCGGCGGTCGAGGTCGAGCGGCCCGGTTGAGCAACTGGCGCAGGCGTCTTTTGGGGTTTGGGCGCTGATGCGGCCAAACTTTCCGCGTCGCCGCACATTTGCGAGCCCAACGCGCATCCAAGATCAAGATATTTGGAGGCAAGCGCATCATCCCGGGAAACGCCCCGGCCCGCGTCATACATCAGGCCGAGCCGGAAGCAGGAATTGCCATTCTTCCTCGTGCAACCCTGTTTATAGTAATTTGCTGCGCGCGCGAGATCCTCGGGCCCGGCAGTAGCGCGGTCGTAGTGCGTTGCCAGAAATTGACATCCCCAGCCATAGCCGAGCGTGCAAGCGCGTTCATAGAGCTGCAAACTCCGGGCTACGGACTTGGGAACGCCTTTCCCTTCATCATAAAGCTCTGCAAGATCGAAACATGCATTTGCATCGCCGCGATCACAGGCCGACTCGAGGGTTGCAGGCGTGGCTGGCGGAGCCGAATGCAAGGGAGTAATCCAAGCCAGCGAAAAGCACAGTGCCAAACGAGCAAGAGTTCTGGACAACGTCCCCATATCGCCCCCAAAAGAGAATGCGCGGATCGAACGCGTTGATATCCGGTTTGACCAACGCCCAGATTGGACAGCGCCCGCAATATTGTCAAATTGGCCGTGCCAGCTTCAGGTGCAGCTTTACTTCTGTTTCGGCAACCGTGCTGGGGATACAAGCGAACATCGTAACAGGGTCAGTTCGCCCTACAACAAATTGTTCGGCCAGATGGCCGTGCGCCACATATGAGCGACGGGCGATCCGTCGAAGCCCAGCCCGTCTTCGGGATTACGGAAGTTCCTTCCAATAATATCCGTAAAGATCTCCGGATCTGGCGAAGGGCCATCGTCAAAGAAGTAAATGTCATAGCGCGTGATCGCCCGTGACGTGCCATACCAGCGATGCTGGCGGGCCAACTCGGCGTCCTTGCGGATATAGTCCGGCGGTACATAATCCGTCCCGAAGAACCGGTTATAGCTTTCGGGATAGGCATAGCCTTCGCTCGCATCGGCGAAATAGCGCAGGCATTGGTGATACTTCACGGCCCAGGCCACTTCATCGCTGACATAGGGCGCAATCATCTGCGCGCCCCAATAGCCGTGATCGCTGCGGATCAGGCAGCCGTTCGAAATATCGTGGAGCAGGCAGGCCGTAATGATGGTCTCGTCGCGGCCATCCTCAAGCGCCTTGGTTGCGCTGGTCAGCAAATGGCGGATCGTGATGCCCTGCATTCGGTGTTTGAGGAAATCGAGCAGGGTTGGCCGGGACGGCATTGGGGGAAGTGCAGGATTGTCCCCCATCATGAAGACATGATCACTATCCATCCGCGCCAGCAATTCCGGTTCGGGATTGTCTATTCCGGTGCCTGCGATTCCGATGGGTGCCGGCATCATCATGCGGGCGCGGCCAGCCTGCGGACCATCCGGGCGAGCAGGCTGGATAAAACCGCGTTCGAGAAACTCGCTATCGAAGCACATGAATTCAGGACACCAAAGCAAGACGCGGTGATTCTGCCGCTCCCAGCGTGACGGACGTCACTCCCGGCAGTGCCTCGATTCGCGCCGCCAATTCGGCATCAAGGGCAAAGTCCCGGCCAAGCCGCATTTTTGCTTCACCTGATGCGATCGGCAAGATCACGACCAGTTCGCCTCGACCGCCACGCGAACCGGCAACCATTGCCGAAAGCGCTTCCAAGGCTGAAGCATCATCGAGGCGCAATTCAGCCTTGAGCCGCGTATGCGATGCCAAAGATTCAAAGAGTTGCAATCGCTTGAGCGTGATGCGCGGTATTTCCTCGCCTGGCTTGCGATCAAGTTCGACGGTCAAAAGCGCGCAGGCATTGGTTCGGCCAGCCTCTTCGAGTTCATCCGAGACGAGATCATCGAAACAGCTCGCAATATACTGGCCGCTCGCATCGGAGAGAGTCGCCATGGCATAGCGACGCCCGCGAGCCGACGTACGCCAGCGGACATCCTCGACCAGCCCTGCCATGACGGCTCCGGTACGTGAGCCGTCAACAGGCGCTGGCATGGAACAGACTGCGCCGAAACTACGCGCATGATGGGCATCGGCCAGATGACGGTAGCGATCGACCGGATGGGCCGAAAGATAGAAACCGAACGCTTCCTTCTCCTGCGTCATCCGCTCGGCCAGCGACCAGTGTGCGCCGCTCGGAAGCTGGACAGCAGCAGTGCTGGTCTCTTCGCCTCCGAACAGGCCACCCTGCCCGCTGACTCTCGCATGTTCGGCTTGTGCTGCGACCGCTATGATCGTTTCGGCCGACTGGAATACCGCCGCGCGCTGTGGCTCGATACTGTCGAAAGCTCCGGCTCCTGCAAGGCTTTCGACCTGACGGCGATTGAGCAGCCGCGCGCCAATACGGTCCGCAAAATCATCGATCGAGGCAAATGGTCCATTGGCCTGACGCTCAGTGCATAATGTTTCCATCGCCCCTTCGCCTACGCCCTTGAGCGCACCCAGAGCATAGCGCACGGCCAGCCCCTCATCTCCACACTGGACACTGAAATCGGCAATGCTGGCATTGATGCAGGGCGGCAGAAGCTTCACGTCAAGCCGCCGAATGTCATCGGCAAAAATGCTCAGCTTATCGGTGTTGCTGATATCGAAGCTCATCGAGGCCGCGAAGAAATCCTCGCGGTAGTGCGCCTTGAGCCAAGCCGTTTGATAGGCGAGCAAGGCATAGGCCGCCGCGTGGCTCTTGTTGAAGCCGTAGCCCGCAAACTTGTCGATCAAGTCGAACAGTTCGTTGGCCTTTACAGCGTTGATCTGATTGTGCTCGGCGCAGCCCGCAACGAAGGTTTCGCGTTGGGCATCCATTTCCGCCTTGATCTTCTTGCCCATCGCGCGGCGGAGCAGATCAGCACCGCCTAACGTATAGCCGGCAAGGATCTGCGCAGCCTGCATCACCTGTTCCTGATAGACGAAAACGCCATAGGTTTCGGACAAGATGCCCTCAAGCAGAGGGTGCGGATACTCGATCGCCACGCGGCCATTCTTGCGGTCCCCGAACAGGCCGATATTGTCCATTGGTCCCGGGCGATAGAGCGAGACAAGCGCGATGATGTCCCCGAAGTTTGAAGGACGGACGGCAGCCAGCGTGCGACGCATGCCTTCGGATTCCAGCTGGAACACCCCGACCGTATCGCCGCGCTGGAGAAGGGCATAAACGCGTTCATCCTCCCATTCGAGCGCGTCGAGGTCGGGGCGGGTGCCCGTGCGGGCCTCGATCAGGTCGCAGGCCTTTTGGAGCACCGAAAGCGTTTTGAGGCCAAGAAAGTCGAACTTTACGAGCCCCGCGCTCTCGCAATATTTCATGTCGAACTGGGTAACCGGCATATCCGAACGCGGATCGCGATAGAGCGGCACGAGTTGAGACAAGGGCCGATCCCCGATCACCACGCCGGCCGCATGTGTGGAACTGTGGCGGGGCAGCCCTTCAAGCTTGAGCGCAAGGTCGAACAGGCGCCGCACCTGCGCGTCGGAACGATACTCCGAAGCCAATTCGGTCACGCCGTTCAGCGCGCGCTCCAGCGTCCAGGGATCGGTCGGGTGGTTGGGCACAAGCTTGGCCAGCCGGTCGACATGGCCATAGCTCATCTGGAGGACGCGGCCCGTATCCTTGAGGACGGCGCGAGCCTTCAAACGTCCGAAGGTGATAATCTGCGCGACCTGTTCGCGGCCATATTTCTGCTGGACGTAGCGGATTACTTCCTCACGCCGGGTTTCACAGAAATCGATGTCGAAATCCGGCATCGACACGCGTTCCGGGTTAAGAAAGCGTTCGAAAAGCAATCCGAGCTTGATCGGATCGAGATCTGTAATCGTCAGCGACCAGGCGACGACCGAACCGGCACCCGAGCCGCGACCGGGGCCAACGGGAATGCCCTGTTCCTTTGCCCATTTGATAAAATCGGCAACGATCAGGAAATAGCCGGCAAAGCCCATCGACACGATGACGTTCAGCTCAAAAGCAAGGCGCGCCCGATAGGCGGCATGTTCGGATTCGGGTATGCGGGTCAGACGCCTTTCCAGGCCCGCAACAGCATCGACCTCCAGGTCGCCAACCACTTTTGGCAGGATCGGATCGCGCGTCGGAGCCATTACCGCACATCGCTGCGCCACGATCAGCGTATTGGCGAGGGCTTCGGGCAGATCGGCAAACAGCAGCCGCATATCGCGCGCGGGCTTTATCCATGCATCGGGCGAACTCTTGATCCGGTCGTCATTGTCGACATAACCCGAGTGCGCAATGCACAGCATGGCATCGTGCGCATCGTGGAAATCAGCCTCGGCAAAATTGGCAGGATTGGTCGCCACGATCGGCAAATCGAGCTGGTGGGCAATATCGATCAGGCCGGCTTCGCTGGCCCCTTCAACCGGATCCAGTGTCCTGGATATTTCGACATAGACGCGGCCGGGAAACAGTTGCAGCAACCTGTCGGCATAGCCGATGGCCGCGTATTCCTGTCCTTCGGCGATAAGCCGGGCCATCGCGCCTTCCACGCCGCCAGTCAAAGCGATCAGACCTTCAGTATGTTCGGCAAGCTTTTCGAACGTGACGTGCGCAGGCTCCTCAAGCGGGCGATCCAGATGCGCCGCCGAGGTCAGCGCGCACAGGTTGGAATAACCTGTCTCGTCCTGAGCATAGAGCGGCAGCCAGTCATACGCCGGAACGACGGCATCAGGACGGTCCGGACGGGCGACCGCAAGCAAGGCGCCAATGATCGGCTGCACTCCGGCGCTGGCACAGGCCTGCGAAAACTCCATCGCGCAGTAAAGGCCGTTTCGATCTGTGATTGCGGCCGCCGGAAAACCAAGTTCGCGCGCGCGCTTCGCGATCCCCTTGGGGTCGATTGCACCTTCCAGCATTGAATAGGCAGAAAGGATACGAAGAGGGACGAACGGCGCGTGAGGCATATGCGACACTTAGCGGGACGTCGATGGTTTGTGAACCAGTTGCCCCACGGAATTGGGGATAAGCCTATTTTGCCAGCACTCCAGCAGGCCTTGGTTTGTAGGTGAAATCAAAACTAGGTTGCCAGGTTTTGCCTGCATCTGTCGATTGCTCACCCAATTGGCGCACCGATCCGTCGTCACCTCTGGTATAAGTCATTCGGGTCAGCGCGTCTTTTCCGGGGCCATTGGCGTCCCGCCATATGCCAGTCAGCACCATCGCGGCCCCCTCAAGACCGCCCGTAAAGACCACTTGTGCTCCACTGGAATCCAGCCAGGTCTGGCGCCAAACCCTGTCACGGGCATCATAGCCGTTAAGGCTCCCCCCATCCTGTTGGCTCTTTGGCATCCAGTTCTCGCGTATGGCACAACCGCCATAGAGTTTCTCGATCCGGCTTGTGGCAACCTGAGCGCCTTTGCCGGTCGGAAAAACATCCCATTCTCCCACCCAAAAATCGAACTGGCGGTGCTCCGGCGCCTCACACGCCGAACCCGCTGGCGCCGCCGTCGGTGTCGTCGCAGCGGGCGTTTGTGCGATGAGAGGAGCCGCGAGTGCGACCCCCCCAAAAGCAGATAGAAGAGATGCCTTCATGATATCGTTCCCGAATGGGCCATGCACCAAGGCTAGGCCGCGACGACCATTAGCGCGACCATTGTTCGACAAACGCTGAAATCCAACCGATCGGCAATCAGCTCAGATCAGTTTCTTGATGTCGCCCTTCAGGCTTTCGGGTTTTTCAGTCGGCGCATGGCGCGAAACGACATTCCCTTTTTTGTCGACAAGGAATTTGGTGAAATTCCACTTGATCGACTGCAGGCCCAACAAGCCGGGCTTTTCCTTTTTCAGATGCTTGTAGAGCGGATCCGCACCCTCACCATTGACCTCGATCTTGGCCATCATGGGGAATGTCACATCATAGGTGAGTGAACAGAAATTGGCGATTTCCTCAGCATTGCCCGGTTCCTGCGCGCCAAACTGGTTGCACGGGAACGCGACAATCTCAACCTTGTCTCCAAATTCACGGTGGAGCGCCTCAAGGCCTTCATATTGCGGGGTGAAGCCGCATTTGGACGCCGTGTTGACAATAAGGATCGGCTTGCCGGCAAATTCGGACAATTTCTGCTCGGTGCCGTCGGGTTTCTTGACGGTGAAATCATGAACGCTGGTCATTTTCTTTCCTTTGATTTCTGATTTTGTGAGTCGCACCAGTTTGCGTCACATTGCTCTCAAGATCAAATGTGATCAGGCTTGGGCAATGCCTGAAGGAGAAATGTATCGGGTTGGTCATTTGATGGCTCTCGGCCATCCCTCGCGGCATGAGGTTAAAGCTCACCGACGAGCGATAGAGTATTGGCCCGGTGGCTTCGCGAAAGCGCACTTTGGACTATGCGGGCTACCCGCTCGACGCAAAGACCAGAATCAGAAGGACAAGCACCGAAAGTCCAGCCAACCCAATAATTCGGGCATTTCGTGTTCTTGAACGAGTCGAGGATGCTGCGTCGAATGGTATCACGCGAGCCCCACATGACGGACACATGGAAGCGGTATCCTCGATTGGTTCAACACAACGCCAGCACGCTCTGGCCATTACGATCTCCTATGCTGCGATCCGGCTTCCTCGCATCGCCGAAACACGCGACGACGCAAGTTTATGTCTGCCACTAGCGCGCTGCAGAACTCGTCTCAGCGAGCCTTATTGACAATTTTGGCATAAACCGAAGGATGCAATTGAACGTCAAACTTGCATCCGATCATCAAGTCGAGTTCCCATGCAACCTTGCCTGGCAGCGCTTCCAGTCCTGGTAGTTTGAGCCAAACTGGATCACCCGGAACGAGTTTGCGCGGCCAATCCGTGCGGAATCCCTGCGAAGACACATCATGCAGCATGATCGTCTCCGTCGTGCCATTTGCGTCGCGTAGTGTCGGTCCATCAAGATTGACGCGCTCACGCTCTTCCCGGCGTTGTTGAGATGTCATGCCGGTGGTGGCTGGTGTAGCCGCGTCGTTGTCTGTCACTGACATTGTAACCCAATCCTCTACTCAAACTATGGACGATAATGGAAAACTATCGCAGATTTGTCCAGATCGCTTGAGTGCATCTGAACGCGGTACATACACAACATGCAATGTCGTCGTTATTTATTCGTTGCGCGATCTGTACTTTTCAAATGTTATCATAATATTGCGGGATTGTATGAGCCGATGTCACGGGACTTTCGTTCGTGCACGTTCGCCAGCGCCGAGACCAGTTTGCAACCTGCTCGCTCCAACGCATAGCCAATCCACACTGAAGGCATCTCAAGTCGACACGTCCGCAACATTTATCACTCGAGCCGATCATTCAACGAACGGCACTCCAAAAGCTCCACAGCTAGTCAAAATGCTACTTGTGAGAGAGTGGAATGGCCATACAGACCTTCGCCATATTCAATCGTCGAGAGGAGCAGGGTCATTTCAATCGAGAACCGCAGGGTGTTCATCAAGCGACGCCCGAATGGGATGCCGGTCATTGACGATTTCGGTATCGAAAATGTCAGCATCGACACTGTTCCGGCAGGCCATGTCGTCGCAAAAGTCGATACCCTTTCCATTGATGCGTGGATCCGCACGACCTTGAGCGATGCTGGAATGCATGAAACCGCTCCCCTAGGTGCCACCATCCCGGCGCTTGGCGTGGGCCAGATTGTCGAAAGCAATGGCGACACCCTCGCGGTCGGCGATTGGGTTTTCGGCCTGATGTCAGCGCAAACACACGCGCTGCTGCCTGAAGCCGCACTCCGAAAGCTCGACATTCAAAATGGCATAAAGCCTAGCGATTTCGCGGGGCCTTTGGGCCTCACAGCTGGTCTGACAGCATGGGTGGGTTTGATCCGCGTGGCGGAGGTGCAAAGCGGCGACGTCGTAGTTGTTTCCGGCGCGGCTGGCGCTGTCGGGTCGGTTGTGGTGCAATTGGCCAAGGCACGCGGAGCGCATGTCATCGGCATTGCAGGCGGCCCGGACAAATGTCGATATCTAACCGAAAAACTCGGTGCCGATGCTGCCATTGACTACAAGAGCGGGAATCTTGCCGAACAATTGGCAAAAGCCGCACCCAATGGTGTCGATGTTTTCTTCGATAATGTCGGCGGTGAAATCCTCGATATCGTGCTCGACAATCTGGCGCCGGCCGGTGCCCGCGTCGCGATTTGCGGCGCGATCTCGCAATATCAGCATCTCGACGATGTCCGCGGGCCAAAACTATATCTGCGACTGGCGGAACGTAATGCCACGATGAAGGGCTTTGTCGTCAGCTACTATGAGTCGGACCATCCTGCGGCAGTGAAGGAAATATCCGATTTGATGCGAACAGGACGGATGACCCTTCCAGAGCATGTTGTAGAGGGCATTGACCACTTTCCGGAGGCCTTGTTCATGCTGTTCAACGGTGGGCATCTTGGAAATCTGGTCGTCCGCCCCTGATGATTGCCGCTTGAAGGTTGCTTTTGGGAAAGTGTTACAATGCTGGACACCATCATCAAGGGCGGAAAGATCATTGACGGCTTGGGGGGTGCAGCCTTCTTTGCCGATATCGGTATCAAGGATGGCCGAATTGCCGAGATCGGCCCGGCAATCGCTTCAGCCGCGCTTGAGACATTGAACGCGGACGGTGCCATTGTTACCCCTGGCTTTGTCGATGTTCATACCCATTATGATGGTCAGGTGTGCTGGGATGACCAGCTGGATCCGTCCGCCAGCCACGGTGTCACGACCGTCGTGATGGGCAATTGTGGCGTTGGCTTCGCCCCGGCCCTGCCGGGGGGCGAGCGCGACCTGATCGAGGTGATGGAGGGAGTCGAGGACATCCCCGGCACCGCGCTTTACGAGGGCATCGCGTGGGGCTCGTGGGAGAGTTTCCCCGAGTATATGGATTATCTTTCATCGCGGACATATGCCCTCGATATCAGCGCCCAGATTCCGCACGCGGCATTGCGCAACTATGTGATGGGCGAGCGTGGGCGGGCAAATGAACCCGCCACGCTTGCTGACATGGCCCGGATGGCTCAGCTTGTTGAAGAGGCGCTGACGGCTGGAGCCGTCGGTTTTTCAACCTCCCGGACCATCGGCCACCGCACAATTGGCGGCGCGCCTATTCCCGGCACCTTTGCAGCCGATGACGAAGTGATGATGCTCGCCGAAGCAATGGCGCGAGCTGGTCGCGGAGTCTTCGAACTTATCCCCGCAGGGACGGTTGGCGAGTTGAAGATATTGGGTGGCGAAGAACATACACTGGATGAGGAAATCAACCTGATCGATCGAGTCGCACGCACCAGCAAACGCCCGGTGACTTTTACACTCGTGCAGCATGACGAAGATCCAAAGATGTGGCGCGATGTGCTGGACAAGGTGGAGATAGCCAATGCGGCACATTCGCAACTCTACCCTCAGGTCGCGTCACGCCCCATCGGGCTTGTCACCAATATCGAGACCTATCACCTGTTCGAACGCCGCCCGACCTATATTGAGATTGCCGGGTCGCCGCTCTCACAAAGGCTAGCGGAAATGCGCAAGCCGGAGGTGCGTGCGGCCATCCTTTCGGAGCCCGACATTCGTACCGGCCGGAAAGGTATGACGGCCAATGCCTATCAGTTGTTCCGGGGTAAGGCACAGCGCATGTTCGCGCTTGATCACCCGATCGACTATGAACCGACGCCGGACAAGTGCTTTGCCGAGCGCGCAAAAACCGCAGGCCAGAGCGAGGAGGAATTTCTCTATGACTTCCTGATCGGCAATGAGGGGCGGAATTTTGCGATTGCTCTCGGCTCCAACTTTCATGATCGCAATTTCGACGCGCTGCGTGAAATGCTGACCCATCCCGATACAATTACCGGGCTGAGCGATGCGGGTGCGCACGTGAACCTGATCTTTGACGGTGTCGCCCCCACTTACCAGATGATGCATTGGTCAAGGGACCGCAAGCGCGGCGAGACCATTCCCCTGGAATTTATTGTCGCCAAGCAGACCAAGCGCAATGCCGACCTTTACGGGATGACCGATCGTGGTTCCATCGAGATCGGTAAACGTGCAGATATTAATGTAATCGACTTCGACCGGCTGTCGCTCGGTTCACTGGAGGTCCGCCGCGATCTCCCTGCGGGCGGTTCACGCATATTGCAGCCTGCTTCCGGTTATCTGGCAACCTATGTCAACGGCGTGCAGACCCGCAGGAATGACAAGGACACAGGCGCACGGCCCGGCCGCCTTGTACGTAGCTGAAAACGTCGAAGTTCGCATTGCGAGCCGGTCAGCTGTATTGAATCAACGGCCGAATTATGGCCTATGACCTCTATGCATATGGAACACGACCCCCTTGCGCCTGCGGGACCATCTATCGGTTTCGACGAATTTCTCGCTGTGGATATTCGCATTGGGCGCATTACCAAAGCCGAGCCTTTTCCAGAGGCCAGAAAAGCTGCGATCAAGTTGGAAATCGATTTTGGTGAAGTGATCGGAATAAAAAAATCGAGCGCACAGTTGACCGAGAACTACACGGAAGCTGACCTGCACGGCCGATTGGTTGCTGCAGTCGTCAATTTTCCACCCCGCCAAATTGGAAAGATGATGTCCGAAGTTCTAACGCTTGGTTTTCCCGATGAGCACGGACATGTCGTGCTGTTTTCGCCTGATCGCGATGTCCCGCTCGGCAGCCGCCTGTTTTGACAAGTTTCACCATCTTCTAAGCGAGACTCTTTTCCATCCGCAACAATGGAACGCGCACCCCGTCGATCGGCGCTGATTCAATCTTTTCTATCGGCAGGTATCCGAAGGAGCGGTAAAGGGGTTCTCCGGCCAGCGTTGCCATCATTTCGGCCCGCTTGAAACCGGCGGCCCGAGCCGCGGCTTCGCATAGTCCAAGCACCATCCGCCCAATGCCTCTCCGCGCAAAATCCGGATCGGTGTACATTGCGCGGACTTTGGCGGCGTCTTTAGCTGGGTCGAGTGGCAGGGGCTCGCGCGCAACGATGCTCTCGTCACCGCCATAGAGAGTCGCACGCCAACTCCACCCTCCAGACCCGACAATACGGCCCTCGGTTTCGACAAGGAAATAGGTCTGGTCCTTCACCAATTGGGTATCGAGCCCCATCACCCTATGGCTGGCACGGACTTGCGCTGGCGACAGAAAGCCATGCTGCAGTTGCTCGATTGCGCGTGCCATCAACTCCCTAAGTTCGGGAAGATCCTCCATTTGGGCAAGACGGTGAGTAAGATCGGCCATGATGACAACTTCAATAACCGGCAACGCTACCCATCGGCAAACGTGGATCAATCGCACCATACAGCATATCGCGTCCGTACGGAGCCTTGTCGACCGCCGGACCACCCACCAGGATGGCCGCGATCTGATTTTCATATCCCATCGGCTCCAACTTGTGCCCGCGTGCAACCAGTGATGCCATTGTGTCCGCACTAAGCGCATTGGTTTCGTGATAAAGCACATCGGGTAACCATTGGGCATGGATGCGCGGGGCATCGACTGCCTCGGTGATCGTCATGCGGTGATCAAATGTATTGAGCATCACTTGCAAGACGCCGGTTGGGATGTGACTGCCGCCCGGCGTCCCGACAACCATAACGAGCTTGCCGTCCTTGGAAACAATGGTCGGGGCCATAGACGAAAGCGGGCGTTTGCCGGGTGCGATCGCATTGTTCACACCTTCGACCAGTCCGAACATGTTGGGCACGCCAGGCTTGGACGAAAAATCGTCCATTTCATCGTTGAGAAGGATGCCAGTGCCCGCCGGTGTAACACGCGCGCCAAACCAGTCGTTCAGCGTATATGTCAGCGAGACAGCATTGCCCTGCGCGTCGACGATCGAGAAATGCGTTGTGCTTTTTCCTTCATGATCGGTACCCGGAACACCCAGTGAAGAGGATGGTGTTGCCTTGTCCGCCGCGATCCCGGCCCGTAACTCTGCCGCATAATCGGTCGAAATGAAACGCGCCACATCGGCTTTCACAAAGTCTGGATCGCCAAGATTGACGTTGCGGTCATGATAGGCGCGGCGCAGCGCCTCGGTCATGTAGTGAACCCCTTGGGCGGAATGAAAGCCAAGTCCGGCAAGCGGATAGCCGGACAGGATGTTGAGCGTTTCACAAATGACCACGCCTCCCGAACTTGGCGGGGGCGCCGAAATGATGTGATAGCCACGGTAATCACACTCAATGGGTGCGCGCTCCACCGCACGATAGGCGGCAAAGTC
>JANNLW010000363.1:0-7989 GCA_031397145.1 Sphingomonadales bacterium
CTGTATCGGCCGAGCCGTCAGATGTTCTGCCATGCCAAGCTCATCGCGCAGGTGTGTTCCGAAAGCATCATGCGTGGTCAATTGATCGGCGACCTGCTCTGCAAGCGCACGGTCAAGCCCCCGCTTCTGGTAAATACCAACCAGCTCTTCCCTCTCGGCTGCGGCATCGGTTTCCAGCTCATTGCGTTCACGCGCCATATCTGCCTTTTCGGAATCAGCCTGAGAGCTGACCGAGACATATTCGCCCGCCGCCATCGACATCGCGCCTGCAACGAGTCCGGCTGCGCCTGTTATCAGAATCGACGACTGCGCGGCATTGGCGCTGGCCACGCCGACGATAAGGCTAGCGGTCGAAACGATGCCGTCGTTTGCACCGAGAACAGACGCGCGAAGCCAACCGATCCGGTCAATGAGGTGTGCTTCCCTGTGAAGTCTTGGCATCTTGCCCTTTCCAACAATCGGCGATGCGCCGACTATTCAATATTGCAGCTTTAGCCCCGGCCGGTTCCAGCGTGTCTTCACCAACCGTCCGGAACCTGAGAGCGTGATAAATGCGTCCTGCATGTCGGCGCCACCAAAACAGATGTTGGTCGTGAAAATATCGTCTGTCGCCACGAATTCGACCAGTTCGCCCGTGGGCGAGATCACCGAGATGCCGCTTTCACCGATTGTTGCGACACAAATATTGCCGTTGGCTTCCATGCCAAGACTGTCAAAAAACTTGTAACCGGCGGGCCGGTAGATCGGGATACCCGGCCCTCCCGGACCCGCGGAATCATCAACCTTGCCCGGCGCGATGACGTTGAAGGCCATCAACCGGCAGGTGTAGGTTTCCGCCGCATAGAGGCGCTTGCCATCGGGCGAAAGGCCGACGCCATTGGGGTTTTGCGACGGGAAGATGACTTCCTCGAGGAAGCTGCCATCTGCCTTGCCGTAGAAAATGCCGACAATGTCATGGCTTCGTTTCGCATAATCGACCTTGCCATGATCTGTGAACCAGAACCCCCCATGCGCGTCGAAAACAATGTCGTTGGGGCCGCGTAGAGTGCAGCCAAAATCGCCCGACTTGTAAAGGGTTTCCACTTTGCCGGTTTCGAGATCGATCCGTTCGATACGCCCGCCCGAATAGTCCTTGGCGATTCCGTGCGGCGCGAGATAGCCATTCGATTCGAGATATTCGAACCCGCCATTGTTGCAGCAATAAAGCTTTCCGTCGGGCCCGACGGCCAGACCATTCGGCCCGCCTCCCGTCTGAGCGACGCTTGTTTTGGCCCCGTTCGGACCGACGCGGGTTATTCGCCCCGACTCAATTTCCGTCAGAACAATCGTTCCGTCCGGCATTGCCACTGGCCCTTCGGGAAACCGCAACCCGTCTGCGATCAGCTCAAAAGTGGCCATTACCGGATCGCCACCGGATTGATCACGGCTTGCACGGTTCCCTTGAAGCGCGGCGGGCCGAGCACGAACAGGAATTCGGTCGCGCCATCGGCTGCCAGTTCCGCGGTGTTGACCGTTTCGAGCAGATGGACACCGTGCTTGGTGAGCAAGGTTTGGTGGACAATAAAGGGCTTGGTCGGATCCTCAAACGGGATAGCCTCGACCGCCGCCGTGTCAGCACCAACCATGACCACGCCGCGTGAGGCGAGATACTCCGCACCTTCTTTCCCGAGGCCAGGCTGAACCGCGACAAACTGTTTGGGATCGTCTTTTGCTGTTACCAGCCAACCGGTGTGGAACAGCACGACATCACCTTTTGTGATCGTGATGCCCGCCGCCTTTGAGGCGGCGTCGATTTCGGCGCGGTTGAATGCAGTGCCGGGTTTGACGGGAGATTGCTTGTAGTGTTTTGTCATGTCGAGCAGGACGCCACGCGTCGCAGTCGGCAAGATGTTTTCGGTACCGAATTTGATCACACCGTCCGGGCGATAGAAATCGCGCGCGTGAACGCCGTTATAATGAACACGGTTGATGCCGATATGACCAAAACCGTCGAGTTGCGTACCGATTCCGATGAATGTCATCAGGATATCATCATGGCCAGTCACCTGGTTCGTGCCCATCGGTGTGCCGCCGCCATCGTCAAGCGGCATGACCGCCATCGAAAATTTGCGCCCGGGGTAAGCCGGGGAGTCTGGCCCGGTCACGACGCCGAGTGCGTATACTTTGCCCGTTTTGACCAGCTTTGCAGCTTTCAAAGTGCCTTCGGCCGAAAGATTGTTCATCGCCCCGTTTGTGTCATCCGCTCCATATTTGGAGGGATACCATTCGTCAGAAGCCGCCGCAGGAGACAGGGCGACAATAGTGGCCAGTATGCCGGGCAAAACACGCATCCTCATCTCCATCAATCATTGTTAGTTTGGTCACTCTATCGCAACATCCACCAGACACAATCGCATAGCGATAGCCATGAACGATCAATCAATCGACAGGGGCTTCATTATCCGGGCGAACACGCTTAGGGCTGACCGATCAAAATCACCAAATACAGGACCAATATGAAGACCCATTATGATGCCGACCTGCAACTCTTCATCAATGGCAGTTGGAGAATCGGCGAAGGGCGGGACACTTCGCAGGTCGTCAATCCGGCCACAGGCGATGCATTGGCCGATCTCCCTCTCGCCACGCCCACCGATCTTGATGAGGCGCTGGCGGCGGCGGATAAGGGATTCAAGACGTGGCGCGCAATGGATGTAGACGCACGCTGCACCATCCTGCGTAAAGCGGCAACTCTCATGCGGGAACGCACCGAAGCCATCGCCACGCTTCTCACGCTCGAACAAGGCAAACCGATCGCCGAAGCGCGCGGCGAAGTGACCGGAAGCGCTGCCATGTTCGAATATTGTGCCGAAGAAGCGAAGCGCGCCTATGGCCGCGTACTGGTCCGCCAGACTGGGCTGCGCTCGATCGTTATCAAGCAACCTGTGGGCCCGGTCGCGACCTTCACGCCCTGGAACTTCCCGGTCTACCTGATGGCGAAAAAGCTCGCCTCCGCTCTGTCTGCCGGTTGCTCGGTGATTGCAAAACCTCCTGAAGAAACTCCGGGTTGCACCTCGGCGCTCTTCCGCTGCCTGATCGATGCCGGCCTTCCGGCCAATGTCGTCCAGCTGGTCTATGGCGTACCCGACATGGTGAGCCGACACCTCATCGCCTCTCCGGTCATCCGCAAGGTCAGCTTCACGGGTTCGGTTCCCGTTGGCAAACATCTCATGAAGCTGGCGGCAGATGGAGCCAAGCGCGTGACGATGGAATTGGGCGGCCACGCACCGGTCCTCATCTTTGACGATTGCGATCTGGAAAAGACGCTCGACATGGTCGTACCGCAGAAATTCCGCAACGCGGGGCAGGTTTGCGTTTCGCCAACCCGTTTCTATGTCCAGCAGAGCATCTATGAGGCGTTCGTCAAGGGGTTTGCGACGCGAACAGAGAAGGTGAAAATCGGCAACGGGCTTGATGACGCGACCAATATGGGCCCGCTTGCCAACCCGCGCCGACCATCTGCCGTAGGCGCGCTTGTCGACGATGCCCGCGCAAAAGGCGCGCGCGTCCTTGCCGGCGGCGAACGGGGCGATGGCGGCTTCTTCTTCCAGCCAACCCTGCTCGCTGACGTGCCGCAAGAGGCCGATATCATGTCGAACGAACCGTTTGGTCCCGTCGCCGTTTGCCGCCCGTTCGAGACTTTCGATGAAGCGATCGAGCAGGCCAATCGCTTGCCCTTTGGTCTCGCAGCCTTTGCGTTTACCGAGAATGGACGCCGCGCAAACCTGTTGGGAGACGCAATCGAAAGCGGGATGGTCGGCATCAACACGTTCGCGATCAGCGTGGTCGACTCGCCATTTGGCGGGGTAAAGGAGTCCGGATTCGGCAGCGAAGGCGGGCCGGAAGGACTGGAAAGCTATTTCGTAACCAAGGCGATTCACCAGGCATGACCAAGACACGAACCGGCGGCCGCATCCTTGTCGACCAACTCGTCCTGCAAGGTTGCGACCGCGTCTTCTCCGTTCCGGGTGAGAGCTTTCTCGCTGTTCTCGATGCCCTGCATGACACGCCCGAAATCCAGACCGTGATCTGCCGCCAGGAAGGCGGCGTCACTTATATGGCCTGCGCCGATGGAACGCTCACCGGGCGTCCCGGTGTGGCCTTCGTAACGCGCGGGCCGGGTGCCACAAACGCCTCGATCGGCGTCCATGTGGCCATGCAGGATTCGCAACCGATGATCCTGTTCATTGGCGATGTGGATCGCGGGATGCGCGACCGTGAGGGGTTTCAGGAAGTCGATTTCACAGCGATGTTCACACCGCTCGCCAAATGGGCAACGCGGATCGACGATCCGGCGCGTATCCCCGAATATGTGGCGCGCGCCTATTCGGTCGCGATGTCCGGACGGCCGGGACCGGTGGTGGTGGCACTCCCCGAAGACATGCTGTGCGAAGTCGCTGAAGCCGTCGACCGACCTTGGGTTGAAAGGCCGCGACAAGCACCGGATGCCGAAGCGATGCAAAAGTTTGCAGCGCTGCTCTCAAAAGCCACGGCACCCGTCGCCATCGTCGGCGGCGCTGGTTGGGATGGCGATACCGCGCGAGACTTTGCTGCCTTTGCGGCCGCCTGCGGCATTCCGGTCGCTGGTGGATTTCGCAGACAGGACGCGATTGCCAATGACTGTCCGGTCTGGGCAGGCAATCTGGGTTATGGTCCCAACCCTGCACTCACCGCGCGCATCAAGGCCGCTGACCTGATCCTTGCCATTGGTGCCCGGCTCGGCGAGGCAACTACCGACGGCTATGCGCTGGTGACGCCAGATCATCCCGGCCAGATCCTGGTGCACGTCCACCCCGATCCGAACGAACTTGGCCATGTTTACCTGGCCGACCTTGCCATTTGCGCGGGGATGGCGGAGTTCGCATCGGCCGCAAAGTCATTGCCAACGCCTGCTGCCCCTTTTTCCTCGGGTGCAGAGGCACATGCCGAATGGGTGGCATGGAACACCGCCTCTCCGTTCGAGACGTCGCTCGATCTTGGCATGTGCGTCGCAGCGATGCGCGAGCAACTTCCCGCCGATACAATCATCTGCAACGGCGCAGGCAATTTCTCGGGCTGGTGGCATCGCTATTGGCCTTATAAGGGCTATGGCACCCAGCTTGCCCCGACAGCTGGTGCCATGGGCTATGGCCCGCCTGCCGCCGTCGCTGCGGCCCTCCGTAATCCCGGGCGGAGCGTCGTGGCGCTTGCGGGCGATGGCGATTTCATGATGAATGGTCAGGAACTGGCAACCGCCGTCCAATATGGTTGCGACATTCTGGTGATCGTTATCGACAATGGGGCCTATGGCACGATCCGCATGCATCAGGAACGCGAATATCCAACGCGCGTCAGCGGAACGACCCTTCACAACCCGGACTTCGCAGCGCTCGCCCGTGCTTATGGTGGCTGGGCGGAGACAGTCGAGGCAACAGCCGATTTTGGGCCGTCGCTTGCGCGCGCGATCCAGCAGGATGGCCTGCGTCTGCTCCATCTCAAAACCGATCTCGAGCGGATCAGCGCGGGGACCACGATCAGTGCCCTGAGAAACCGTTGACGAGGCCCGTCCTGTCGATCTTGGCGCTGCTCCTGCTGGCCGCGGCGCCGGCAAAGGTTCCATTGGACCGCGCGCTTTTGGCAGGCCAGCTTGCCGCCCTTTCGGAGAGCGGGAGTGCCGAGGCCACCTATCATCTCGGCATGATGAAGCATCTCGGAATCGGCTCCCAAAAGGATGACAAGGCCGCGTTTGAGCTTTTCAGGAAAGCGGCAGAAGCGGGCGATCCGCTCGCAGCGTTCAAGCTTGGAGACTATTACGCGCGGGCCGACAACGGACAGGTTGAACCGGACAAGGCCGAAGCCCTTCGCCTCAAGACGATCGCTGCCGAAGCAGGATATTCCCTCGCTCAATATGATGTTGCCCGGCTGCATTTCGAAGCCGACCAAACCGATCTTGCGCTCGAATGGCTGCTGCGTGCAGGACAACAAGGTCACCCGGACGCCCTGAGGGCATTGGCCTCACTCTACAACAGCGATGCCATTCCAAAAGATGCTGCCCGTACCTATGCCTATTACGCCCTGTATCTTGCCCGCCTTGCCGCCCCCACTGAAAAGCAGATCGCATTCCAGACCGAATTCGTTGCGAAGATGAGCGATGAAGACAAGGTTCGCGGCGACCGGATTGTCACAGACTGGCACATCGAGACCAGCAGTTTGACAGCGAAAGCGCAAAGCGGGCTGCGAGCTGCCGAAGCCCTAGTATCGGCGGGCGGCCGTTAGGTGTCACGTTACTATTCCGGTCCGATCAGCGACCATTTCGATGGCCAGCGTTTCTTTGGCCCCCAACGCAGTGGCGGCAAAGGGTTTGGCACGCTGCTCAAGTGGCAGCTTTCGGGCGGCAGGGCGAAATGGCCGCGCTGGATCGAAAACGCGCCGCAGCCATCGCCGCCCAGCCGCGTCAAGGGCGACGCAATCCGCCTGACGATGATCGGCCATGTCAGCGTCCTGATCCAGACTACCGGAATCAATATCCTGACCGATCCGGTCTGGTCCATGCGGGCCAGCCCGTCGCAAAGTGTCGGCCCGAAACGGGTGCGGGCGCCGGGAATTGCGCTTGAGGCACTTCCACCGATCGACCTCGTCCTCGTAAGCCACAATCACTATGACCATCTCGATACGGCGACCTTGTCCGCCCTCGTTGAGCGCTTCGATCCGCAGATCGTGACGCCGCTCGGCAATGGCACGATTATCCACAAGGCGGCGCCCGCGGCGCGGATTACCGAGATCGACTGGGATGAAAGCATAGAGCATGGCCCCCTCACGATCGAAGCCGAACCCGTCAATCATTGGTCCGCGCGCTGGTCGAATGACCGTAACGAAGCACTTTGGGCCGGCATGACGATCCATACGTCCAACCGTCGCATTTTCTTCAATGGCGATTCAGGCTTCGCCGACGGCTGGTGGGTGGATCGGCTGATGGCCAAGCATGGACACATTGATGTCTCGCTTTGTCCAATCGGTGCCTATGCCCCGCGCTGGTTCATGATCGACGCGCATATGGATCCGGACGAGGCAGTCGAGGTCTACAAACGCATGGGCGGGCCTGCAACGCTTGGTTTTCATTGGGGCGTTTTCCAACTCACCGATGAGCCGATCAACGAACCGGCAGAGCGGCTCGCGGCGGCGCTTGCTCGCGAAGGCATTGATCCTGTCCGCTTTCGCACCCTCGCTCCCGGCGAAGGTTGGGAAATCTAGCGCAAAGCGGGCTGCTGGCCAGACGGTGCCACCGCTGCTGGCGGTGGTGCAGGCATCCTTATCCGCCGTGCTGTTAGTATCTTCACCGGCACCTCGATCATCTGGCCCCGCATGAAACCTTCGCCTTTGGTGCTGGAGATCGGAGCCGAATGGATTTTTGTCACGACGTCCATCCCTTCGACGACATGTCCGAAGGCGGCATAGCCCGCTGTGTCTCCGGCACCCCCCGGATTGGCATCAAGCGCAGGCATGTTCGAAAGCAGGATCGAGAAATCGCACGTGGCGGTGCCCGGGTCCCAGCGAGCCATCGAAATCGTCCCCGCCTTGTGCAGGATTCCCGTCACATTGGTCGGCTCGTGCGCAATCGGCTTGAGGATCCGCTTCGGATCATATTGGGTTCCACCCTGGATCAGGCCCTGCGGTCCGGGCCCGCCGAAATCGAGTTTCATCGCCCGATAAAAGACCGTTCCATCCAGTCGCTTCTGGTCGACATACCGCAAATAGTTGGTCGTCGTAATCGGCGCATGCTTGCTGTCGAGTTCAAGAACAATCGTCCCAAGCGTGGTTGTGAGCGCAACACGCACAAGGCCTTGTGGATCGGCTTGAATGAGCGCCGTCGCCTTGCCGGGGTTGGTCGCTGGAGTACCCATTGCAGCGGTCGAAGCCGCTCCTAGTCCCGAAGCGGCGGCAACAAGGATCAGATGACGGACAATTGCGGCC